>JAGQRC010001111.1 GCA_020425835.1 Planctomycetota bacterium
CAACGACATCCTCGACATCTCGAAGATCGAGTCGGGCAAGATGGAGCTCTACCTCGAGGACTTCGAGATCAGGAGCCTGATCAGCGAGACGATCGCGACCGCCGAGCCGCTGATCGAGCGCAACGAGAACCGGCTCGCGCTCGACGTCCCGCCGTCGATCGGGCTCATGCACGCCGACGTCACCAAGGTGCGCCAGTCGCTGCTGAACCTGCTCAGCAACGCCGCGAAGTTCACCTCCAAGGGGACCATCACGCTGACGGCGCTCCGCGAGCGCGAGCCCGGCGGCGACTGGATCGTGATCAGCGTGCGCGACACCGGCATCGGCATGACCCCGGAGCAGCAGCAGCGAATTTTTGAGCCGTTCTCGCAGGTCGACGCCTCGACCACGCGGAAATTCGGGGGGACCGGCCTGGGCCTCGCGATCACCCGCAGCTTCTGCGAGATGATGGGCGGCACCATCTCGGGGGTCAGCGAGCAGGGCGTCGGCTCGACCTTCACGATCCGGCTCCCTGCCGTGGTCTCGGAGGGCTCTGAGGAGGTCGATGAGGACGCCGTCGGCGAGGCCCCCGACGACGCCTTCAAGGTGCTGGTGATCGACGCCGACAACCCCGCCCGGCACCTGCTGCGGCAGTACTTCGAGCGCGAGGGCTGGCACGT
>JAGQRC010001112.1 GCA_020425835.1 Planctomycetota bacterium
CTGCAGGGCCTGGAGCAGGGTACCATCGACGTGTGCCTGCCGCCGCTCACCATCACCGCTGAACGGGAGGCACACTTCGATTTCACGGCGCCCTACTACATCGCCTACGGGTCGGTGCTGCAGCGCAGCCGGTCAGGCTGGCGGAAGGCGCTGAGCTTCCTGGGCTCGTTCTTCTCCATCACTTTCCTGCGGGCGCTGGGCGCGCTGGTGCTGGTGATCGGGATCTTCGGCCTGCTGATCTGGCTCTTCGAACGGCGCCGCAAGGGCTCGGGCTTCGGGCCCGGCCGCCGAGGGCTGTGGGACGGCTTCTGGTGGTCGGCGGTGACCATGACCACGGTGGGTTACGGCGACAAGGCGCCACAAAGCACCGGCGGCCGCATCGTGGCCATGGTCTGGATGTTCACCGCCATCGTGATCATCTCGGGCTTCACGGCGGCCATCGCCAGCAGCCTCACCATGGACCGGATGGGGTCGGCCGAGGGCACCATCCAGGACTACAAGGGCCGCACGCTGGGCACGGTGCGCAACTCGGCCACCAGCGCCTGGCTGCGGGACCACTTCTTCACCCAGCGGAAGGAGTACGCGGACATGAGCGAACTGCTGGCCGCGCTGGACGAGGGCGCCATCGACGCGGTGGCCTACGACGGTCCCATCCT
>JAGQRC010001113.1 GCA_020425835.1 Planctomycetota bacterium
ACAAGGAGACGCTCCAGCACGTCCGCTATGCGAATGTCTTCTCGCTGGGGGACGCAAGCGGGCTGCCAACGAGCAAGACTGGTGCGGCGATCCGGAAGCAGGCACCGATCCTTGTGAAGAACCTGGTTTCCTCGCTGCTCGGCCAGGAGCTGGGGGCGAAGTACGACGGGTACACCTCATGCCCGCTGGTTACGGGCTACGGGCGGCTGGTGCTTGCGGAGTTCAACTATGACTTGGAGCCGCAGGAGACGTTCCCCTTCGACCAATCGAAGGAGCGGCGAAGCATGTACCTGCTGAAGAAGCTGGTGTTGCCGAGGATGTACTGGCACGGGATCCTGAAGGGGCGGGCCTAGCGCTTCGGTGCGATGGCGACCGGCGGGCAGGTAGCCGGGAGATTGGATCGGGGAAGAAGACGGGCGTCGCGTCGCGATGTCCTCAGGAGTCCGTCGCTTCCAAGTGATCAGCGGAACACCATAGTGAGCAGCAGGAGCGGCACCACCTCCTGACGCGCGCGCGAGGTGGTGCGAGCGAGCGACGGACATCCTTGCCTGGCATGCGGCACCGTCGGGGTTGGGTTCGAATGATGCCGCAACCCGGCGAATGCAGGACCCACCTTCGGTGCCATATGGCGGTGTCCGCTAGTGCGTCGTATT
>JAGQRC010001114.1 GCA_020425835.1 Planctomycetota bacterium
GCAGCTGGCATAGCGCGGGTATCGTCCGACCATGCGCCTGCTGGTGGCTGAAGATGACATCCGCCTGGCCCGTATCGTGAAACGTGGGATCGAGGGCGACGGACACGTCGTGGAGGTCGTCCACGACGGGGATGCTGCCATCGCCGCGGGGTTGGACGCTGACTTCGACGTCCTAATCCTCGACGTGATGATGCCTGGCCTCGACGGCTTCGAGGGCATCCGCCGATTGCGAGACCGTGGCGTTAGCACACCCGCGCTCATGCTGACCGCGCCCGGCGAACTCGAGGACCGCGTCCACGTTCTCGACAGCGGCGCCGACGACTACCTGGTGAAGCCGTTCGCGTTCGAGGAACAGTCCGCACGAGTGCCCGCGCTCGGTCGCCGTTCCGCCGTCCAAGATATGCGGCTGACGGCGGGTCAGGTGGAGCTCGACCTTCTCCGGCACGAGGTACGCGCAAAGGGTGTCCCGGTCGACCTCTCCCCTACCGAGTTCCGTCTGCTGGAAGCCTTGCTCCGGAACGCCGGTCGCGTGCTCTCACGTCAGAGCCTGCTCGCGCATGTGTGGGGGTACGAGGACGAGCCCGAGTCGAACTCCGTCGACCTCTACCTCCACTACTTGGGACGCAAGCTGGGGGACGCCGCCCGGGTTACGA
>JAGQRC010001115.1 GCA_020425835.1 Planctomycetota bacterium
TCGGCGCGGAGAACGTGGCCGACCTCTCGTTGGGCAACCCCGTGGTCGAGCCGCCCGCGGCCGTCGTCGAGCGGCTGCGCGAGCTGGCCGCCTCGCCGGACGCGGGCACGCACCGCTACATGCCCAACGCGGGCTACCCCTCCACCCGTGCGGCCGTCGCCGCGCACCTGGCGCGCCGCACGGGCGTTGGCTACCGCGGCGACGACGTCGTCATGACGGTGGGCGCGGGTGGGGGCCTGAACGTGATCTTCAAGGGGCTGCTCGACCCCGAGGACGAGGTCATCGTCCTCGCCCCGTTCTTCGTCGAGTACCGCTTCTACATCACCAACCACGGCGGTCGGATGGTGCTGGTCCAGACCGACGAGCGCTTTCGTCCGGATGCCAAGGCCATCGATGCAGCGATCACGCCGCGCACGCGGGCGGTCTTGGTGAACGCGCCCAACAACCCGACGGGCGTCGTCTACCCCGCCGAAGACCTCGATGCGCTGGCCGAGGTCCTCACGCGTCGCAGCGAAGAGCACGGCCGCCCGATCTACCTGATCTCCGACGAGCCGTACCGGGCGATCACCTACGACGATGTCGACGTGCCGTGGCCCGTGCGTCACTACGCGGACACGATCCACGTCACGTCGTTCTCGAAGGACCTGGCGC
>JAGQRC010001116.1 GCA_020425835.1 Planctomycetota bacterium
GGCACCGGCCTTCGCAAATGGCGAAAACCAGGCGACGGGAATAACAGGGCCAGACACTCAGGTGTTATCCACGACTTCGGCAGTGGGGCCATTGGCCTTGACCGAGGCGATGCCGTTTTCCATCGCCGCCGCCCCGGAATACATCTCACTGCTGCCAATGACCTGGCCATTGCCGGCTTTCAGGTTGAAATAGGGCTCGTTCTTTTTGGAGAGTTTCCGCTCATAACGTCCGTCGTCCGGCGCATTCTTGCGCACGGATTCGATGCCGTTCTCCGCGGCGGATTTACTTTCATACCGCTCGCTGGTCAGGATGATCTGGCCGTTACCGGCCTTCAGGTTGAACATGAACTTACCGCTGGGGCTTTTCTTCAGATCAAATTTGCCTGGCATAGATCGCACTCCGGATTGCGTTGTTCTTGTGGGTCCACCGCTGGCAGACACTGGAAGTATGCGTGATCGAACATGGAACCGCTACCGCGCCGGAGTTGGCCCAAGACAACGCGTATGGCAAGTAAAGACCGTCTGTCCGGGTACGCCCTCGGCAGCGGACACGTCCGGACGCGTCCGTCGACAGCCTGCGGCGTGTTCTCGCCAGCAGCCACGCGACATGCCAGACCGGGAAAGTACTAAAAAAGCGCGGCAATTCAGG
>JAGQRC010001117.1 GCA_020425835.1 Planctomycetota bacterium
GCCCGGAGCGAGGTCGAGCGTGTAGCGGTGCGTGCCTTCCGCCGTCATGCCGTCGTCAGTGACGGCACCGTGGGCGGCGAGCACCGGGGCGGCGTCCGGCCCCTCACCCGTCTCAATCAGGACGCGGCGCGGCACGGTGCCGAGCGCCTCGTTAACCGTGCCGTCGAACACTTTCCGTCCCTTGGCGATCAGCACGATGCGGTCGCACAGTCGCTCGGCGTGTTCCATGACGTGGGTGGAGAAGAGGATGGTCTTCCCGGCCTCGTTCTCGGCGCGGATCATCCGCTCGAGGACTTTCTGGTTCACCGGGTCGAGACCGGAGAAGGGCTCGTCGAGGATGATGAATTCGGGGTCGTGGACCAGCGCGGCCGCGATCTGGACCTTCTGCGCCATGCCCTTCGACATTTCCTTGATCTTCTTCTTGCGGGCATCGCCGAGGCCGACGCGCTCCAGCATCTCTCCGGCGCGCTGGCGCGCCTTGCCGGCCGACATGCCCTTCAGGCGCCCGAAGAAGGTGACGGCGTCTTCCGCCACCATCTTCTTGTAGATGCCGCGCTCCTCGGGGAGGAAACCAACCCGGTCGAGCGTGCCGGCGTTCGGCGCCTTGCCGAAGAGGCGGGCCCGGCCCTCATCGGGGGTGATGATG
>JAGQRC010001118.1 GCA_020425835.1 Planctomycetota bacterium
TGGGCGGACGTCGATGGCGATGGCGATCTCGATGTGCTCTTGACCGGTTCGTCGCTCGCCGGCTCGCAGACGTTGGTCTATCGCAATGACGGTGGGAGCTTCGTGGAAAGGCCGGCTGGGCTGCTGAGGGTTTCGGACAGCGCCCTCGCGGCAGGCGACTACGACGCGGACGGCGATCTCGACATCCTTCTGATCGGTCAGAGCGGGTCCCAGGCCGTGACCCGTCTCTATCGCAACGACGGCGGCGCCTTCGTCACCATCCAGACCGGGTTGCCGGGCGTCCAGGAAGGTTCCGTCGAGTGGGGCGACTACGACGGTGACGGCGACCTCGATATCCTGCTGAGCGGCTCCACCGGCAGCAACCGGATCACCCGGGTCTACCGCAACGATCACGGATGCGCCCTGACGGACGATAACTACACGGCGGTTCAGGATCTGACCTTCCGCGTCGACGCCGCGGCCGGCGTGACCAGCAACGACCAGAGCGGTCCCTACACGGTCGCACTGGACACGCCGCCCACGCACGGCACGGTCGACCTGGCCGCCGACGGAGGATTCGACTACACGCCCACACCCGGCTTCACGGGAGCCGACTCCTTCAGGTACACCCTCGTGGGGTGGCCCGACGTGGCGGCGGCGACGGT
>JAGQRC010001119.1 GCA_020425835.1 Planctomycetota bacterium
TCCGCACCCCCCGCGCTCGCACCGTGTTGACCAAGTCCGAGCTGCAGCTGTTCTCGAGCAGCTTCGCCGCCCCCGTGAAGGCGCTGAGCCCAGCCCAGCTCAAGGCTGCGACGGCCCGGGCCCGCGAGCTGCGCAACAAGTACCGTGACGAGGCCGCGCGCCAGCGGCGCGAAGCGCGCGGCAAGGCGGCGCCCCGCGGCACGCGACCCGCCCAGGGCAACGAGCGGACCCTGCTGAAGGCACAGATCTTCGCGGAGGTCCTGGAGCGATTCGCGGCAGCCGCTTCGAGCGCCACGTCTGCGCCCTCCAAGAAGAAGACAGCCAAGAAGAAGGCCGCGAAGAAGAAGGCGGCCAAGAAGGGCGCTGCCCGGAAGTCGGCCGCCACGAAGTCCGGCTCGCGCACGCTCGACACCTCAGGTTGGTATGGCAACAAGTCCGCCTCCGCCAAGAAGGGCAAGTCGCCGCGCAAGGCCCTCGCCAAGCACAACGAAGAGATCTTGGACTCCCAGGCCCGTCGCGCCGCCACCAAGGCCGCCTCCATGCGGCGCACGGGTGCCACCAAGCACCAAGGTCACGTGGCCGCGCGCGGGCGTCGCCGACAAGCCAAGCGTGACGCCAAGAGCCGCTGACTGCCGGAGC
>JAGQRC010001120.1 GCA_020425835.1 Planctomycetota bacterium
TGCGCGCGGTGGTCACCTTGACCTGCGCCTGCTTGGCCAGCTGATCGGCCTTGGCCACGTCACGCTGTGATTCCGAGCTCACACCACGGCCACGCAAATCATCGATCCGGCTGAGTTCACGCTCGGCAATCTGCAGCAGGCTGTCGGCCTCGATATTGCTGGCACGCGTGATCTCGAGATCGGCCTGCGCCCGAGCCACCGCCTGTACGTACTCAGCGTCATCCAGAAGCGCGACGATCTGGCCGCGGGTCACCTCATCGGCCAGGTCCAGGTCTATCTGCTCGACCCGACCGGCGACCTTGGGCGCGACGACGAACTCGGCGCGCGCCTCGAGTGTTCCGGTGAAGGTGCGCTGCAGCTCGATCGGGCCATGCTCGATCACCGCGACCTCGACCGGTACCGGCGGCTTTTTCGCCTTGACCGCGACGCCCTCCTCCATCGCCTCGAAGCGGCCGAGGATGGCCCAGGCCAGCAGCCCGCCCACGCCCAGTACGAGCAGCAGCAGGATCAGGGGTTGGCGGCGGGGAGCGGTCATGGACGTCTGGTCCTTCCGGCTGTCGGGATGCGAGGCGTGTGCATGTCGTGCTATTCGTAGCATGAAAGGCCCTTTCCTCCAACCCGGTCGCCTGATCACCGG
>JAGQRC010000110.1 GCA_020425835.1 Planctomycetota bacterium
ATCGAGGTGCGCGAGGAGCTCGAGTTCGACGATCGACGCGAAGAGGTCCGCCAGGTCCGGCGAACTCGCTATCTCGACTTGGTCCTCGACGAGCACGTCGGGAAGCCACCCGCTGCACGCGCAGCGGAGACCGCCGAGGTGCTCGTCGCCGCTGCGCGGCGTTCCCCTTCGCGCGCGCTGAACCTCGCGGACAGCGCGCTGGCGAAGCTCGTGAATCGCCTTCGCTGGCTCGGACAACACTGTCCCGAGCTGGATCTCCCGAAGTGGGAGGAGTCCGACTTCCTCGAGCTCCTCCCGTCGGTCGCGATGGGCCGGATCTCGTTCGATGATCTGCGACGTGCGCCGTGGGTCGACTTCGTGCGCGGGGGTTTGACCTCGGAGCAGGCTCGGTTGCTCGAGCGAGAAGCACCGACCCACGTGATCATCCCGAGCGGCCGCGCGGTCGAGCTCGACTACCCGGCCTCTGAGTCGACCTCCGGAGCGCTCGGTCGCGGTCCCATCCTCGCCGTGAAGATCCAAGAGCTGTTCGGCATGAGCGAGACACCTCGCCTCGCCCGTGGCCGCGTCCCGGTGCTCTTCCATCTGCTCGCTCCGAATCGGCGCCCTCAGCAGATCACGGACGATCTCGCGAGTTTCTGGAAGAACACCTACCCGCAAGTGCGCAAGGACCTCCGCGGTCGATACCCCAAGCACGCTTGGCCCGAGGACCCGACCGACGCTCTACCCGAGCGGAACCCGCGGAGAGACCGTCCCAGTCGGTGAGCGCTTCGCCGAGCAGCAGTCCCGCGAGGGATCTCGGGCTCCGCGTCGTCTGGTGCTTCGACGCGACAGCTCCGCGACCGTGTCCGTCGGATGCTAGTGCTCTCGATCCATGGGACTCGCATCGTTCCTTTCGCCCCGTCGCGGTCGCGATGTCGTTCTCCCAGGTGCAGCACGAGAACAACGCTGACCCCTCCATCGAGGGAGTCGGCGGCCGCCCCCGTGGCCGGAAGGAGTGATCGCATGCGAGTCTTGCAGCGATCGTGGTCGATGCTCATCGGGACGATCGGACTCCTGGTCCCGTTCGGACTGCACGGGCAGTGTCCGCCGTTCGAGGACCGGGTCACCGTCCTCCCTCACGCCCTCGCCGTGCGGTCGCTCACCGTGGGAGATCTCAATGGCGACGGCCGGGATGACATCGTGCTCGCCACACCCAACGAGGGCATCGTCGTCCTGCTCGCGGAGGTCGGTGGCTCGTTCGAGAACGTCGGTCAGTGGTTCGTCCAATCCTCGCAGATCGAGCTCGGGGATCTCGACGGGGATGGTGATCTCGATGCCATCGCGCTCGGCGGCGCAGGGACCTTGACCGTCTTGCTCGGGGATGGAGTCGGCGGATTCGCGCCCGTCGGATCGTACGACACGCTGCAGACCGCCGCATACGGCGTGTCCTCGGCCAACATCGTCGTCGCCGACTTCGATGGCGACTCGAACTTGGACGTGGCCGTCGGATCGTACGGCGACGCGACCGGCGCTGGTGCCGATGGTCTGATCTCGATGTTCTTCGGAGATGGTACCGGCACTCTCGCGCCGGCGGTGGGCGTGCCGGCGGGGCCCTATCCCGTGAGCATCGCGGCAGGTGATCTCGACCTCGACGGTGACCTGGACCTCGTTGCGTCGGGCGACGAGCTCGTCGTGATGCTCGGCGACGGGACGGGCACGTTCGCGCCCCCGGTGACCTACGGCCCCCCGACCCTACCCGGGCTCATCGTGATCGCCGAGTTGAACGGTGACGTGCTCCCGGATGTCGTTCACGCTCGAGATGGAACACTCGACATCTTGACCGGAGCCGGCGGAGGCACGCTGGCGGTCGCGGGGTCCTATCCGACGCTCGGTTCCGTCGGAACGGTGGTCGCCGTCGATCTCGATGGCGACACGGCGCGCGAACTCGTCTTGGGGTCGAGCTCGAGCGACGCGTCGACGGTGCTCCTGAACGACGGTGTCGGCAACTTCACGTCGACCGAACCGATCTTCACCGGCGAATCGTCCGAGCACTTGGCGGCGGGTGACTTCGACGGAGACGGGTGGGTCGATCTCGCCACTCCGATCGCCGCGATCCTCGGAGACGGAGCGGTGACGTTCGACAGCGGCGTGGCGGTGACCCCGATTGCGCGGGCGACCACGGTGGCCGATCTCGACGCCGATGGACTCCTGGACCTCGTCTACCTCAGAGACGGTGAGATCGAGATTCGCTGGTCCGATCCGCTGGGTGGTTCCAGCGGATCCGACTTCTACGACGTTTCACAACTTGCCCCCAGCGGCAGCTCGCCCGGGTGGATCACGGCCGGAGATGTCGATGCCGATGGGGACCTCGACCTCGTCTTCCAGGAGCCGTTCGCGGACTACTCCTTCGGAGTGCTCCAAGGCGATGGTCTCGGAGCGTTCGTGTCGAACGGATTCACGGCGACCGGACGGATCACCGAGCTCCGGGCACAGGATCTGGATGCCGATGGCGACGCCGACGTCGTGATCTTCGATGGGATCGCCCGAAGAGTGGAGATCTGGGAGGCCAACGCGGGATCGTTCACATGGGCCGGGTCGGTCGACCTACCGGGGGCCAAGGGTATCGATCTCGGGGACTTCGACGAGGATGGACTGGTCGACCTCGCCACGGCTTCCGGAACGCTCGGAGCTCGCTGGCTTCGTGCGACGGCGATCGGAGAGTACGAGCCACCGGTCGAGATCGGTCTGTCCGGATACCAGCGTTCGGTTCTCGCAGCCGATCTGAACGGGGACGCTCATCTCGATCTGGTCGTGGGTCAGAACGATGCGGTGAGTGTTCTCTTGGGGAGCGGACTGGGCGACTTCACCTTCGTGTCCGTCGCGCCGATCGAGTTTCCCTTCGTCCATTCCATGGTGTGTGGCGATTTCGATCAGGACGGCGCCATGGATGTCCTCGCCAGCTCGCTGCTCTATCGAGTCCAACTCCTGCTCGGAGACGGATCCGGCTCCCTCGACGCCTCGGACGCGCTCTCCTTGGGGTGGGGATCCCACCGAATGCACGTCGCGGATCTCGACGACGACGGCGCCCCGGATGTCGCGACACCGACCTGCGTCCTCTACAACGACTGCCCTCCGATGGACTTCGTGCGCGGGGACTGCAATGCCGACGGTGTGACGGACATCGGCGACGTCGTCGCGCTGCTCGCCGGACTCTTCGTCGCGGGCACTCCTCCCCCGGCGTGTGGCGACGCCTGTGACCCCAACGACGACGGTGCGGGAGACGTCAGCGACGCGATCTTCCTCCTCGCGAATCTCTTCACCCTGGGCCCACCGATCCCAGCCCCGACCACGTGCGGTCCCGACGCCACGACCGATGCTCTCGGCTGCGACCAGTTCTCGAGCTGTCCGTGACTTCGGGGTCGCTCGTCGACCCGTTCGCCGCTCCCGAGCTTGCCGGCCCGGACCAAGAGCGTCGCTGACGCGAGCGACCACTTCGACTCGAGGTCGATCCCCCCGGCATCACCGCATTTCGGTATGATCGCCGGATCGGAGACACTTCGAGATTTCGAGGGAGTCCCCGCGACGGTCTACCGCCGTCGGACACTCAACGGACTTGCTGCGCGGGAAGGGTAAAGAGATGAACCGACGACGCGTCCTCCGGGCCGAGGGTCTCGTCGTGGCGTGGCTGCTCGCCTTCGGTGCGACCCCGGTGGGCGCCGCCACACCTTCGACGAGCCCCAGCGATCCCGCCACGATTCGAATGCTCCTCGATGTCGACCGCGTCTCGATCCAGACGCTCGCGGTCTCCGCCGATCCATCGACGGGGATCTTGGAGACTTCGATCCAGGTCGAGGCCGGCGTGCAACTCGACCTCATCCTCGAGCGACATTCCAACCGTGCCGACGACTTCCGGGTCTGGGTCGACATCGGCAGCGGAACAGTGGTGGAGGTTCCGCCGCCCCCGGTGACGACCTATCGCGGCATCGTCGTGGGTCACCCGATGGATCGAGTGCGCGCCTCGTTCCACGACGGAGCGCTGCACGCGCTGATCATCTCGCCCGGAGGATCGTGGGCGGTGCAGCCGACGAGTGAGGTCCTCGCGAGCGCCCCGAACTCCGAGTACGCGGTCTATCCGACCGACGCATGGCTCGGCACGGGCGCGGCGTGCGGAGTCGGTGCCGGGTTCGTGGGTTCGTCTCCAGGCGGAGGCGCGACTCCGGCGGGTCCGGCCGGTCCGGTGATCGCGGAGATCGCGCTCGAGGCAGACTTCGAGTACTACCAGGCCTGCGGCTCGAGCGTGACGAACACGATCCTCGACCTCGAAGACATCCTCAACTCGGTGGAGGGGATCTACGAGGTCCAACTCGGGATCCTCTACGAAGTCGGACCGATCCTCGTTCGCACCGTGCCCCTGTACACGTCGACCGTTGCGGGAAACCGTCTGAGCGAGTTCATCGCGAACTGGTCGTCTCCCCCCGAGTCATCGATCGCTCGCGATGTCGCGCACCTCTTCACCGGACAACCTCTCCAGGCGGGGATCCTCGGCATTGCCTTGGCCGGTACGGTTTGCACCGCGAGCGCGTACGCGCTCTCGGTCGACAAGGAGCCGAGCTCCTACGCGGGTCGCGTCGCGGTCCCGGCTCACGAGCTGGGTCACAACTGGGGGGCCGGGCACTGCAACGGCGCACCGGACTGTCAGATCATGTGCGCGTCACTCGGGGGCTGCGGCCCGATCACCGAGTTCGGCAGCGACGCCCTCGCCGCGATCTCCGCGTTCCGCGACACCCGCCCCTGCTTGACCCCGGATCTATCGATCGCGCTCCCGCTGCTCGAGTCGTGGGAGAGCCTGGTCGTCGACACCTCGCGGTGGACGTTCCTCAGTGGCGCCGGTGTGACGAGCCTCGCCGACGCGGAACCGACCTACCCGTACTCGCTCACGCTCAACGCCTCGGCGCTCGGCGGCGACGAAATTCGCAGCGCGAGAATACTGTTGGCGGGAGCCATCGATCCGACCCTGCGCTTCTATCACCGATCGGTCGGCGTCGCCGCGGGCGGTGGGCTCATCGTCGAGTTTCGCGATGCGAACCTGGACTGGGTCATCCTGGACACGCTCACCTCGAACGGCACCGATCCCGATCAGTTCACGGTCGCAACCTACTCCCTGCCGGCCGCGGCCGCGCACGATGATTTCCGACTGAGGCTCCGGGCGGACGTCGATCTGCCGACCGAACAGTGGTTCGTGGACGACATCGCCATCACCGACGGTCCGCCGCCTCCGCTCCCCGCGCCGACGATCGACTCGATCTCGCCGGCAACCGGACCGGTCGCCGGAGGCACGCCCGTGTCGATTCTCGGGAGTGGGTTCCTTCCCGACGCGAACGTCACACTCGGGGGATCACCACTCGCGGATTTCGTGTACGTCGACCACTTCACGATTCTCGGAGTCACCCCAGCCGCAATGGGATCGGGCTCGGTGAACGTGGACATCGCCCAAGGGGGATCCATCGGCACACTCACCGGAGGGTTCACCTACGCCGACAGCTCCGTGTCCCTGTCGTCCGTACAGACCGGTCCCGGAGCCACCGTGGAGATCGTCGCATTCGCGACCAACGATGTCCCCCTCGCCGGCTTCTCCCTCGCCTGTAGTTTCGATGGGATGTGGATCGACGTTCAAGACGTGACGGTCGCCGGGACCGATGTCGACGGTGCGGAGTTCGTCGTCCCGAACACTTCGAACGCCCCCGGAGACTCCTGGTGGACGCTCGGGGTCGTGCTCGATCTGTCGCCGCCTCTCGACACGTTGCTACCGGTCGGCAGTCAACACTCCATCGCGTCGATCACCTACGCGGTCTCGGCCTCCGCCCCTACCGGGACGGTGATCCCGTTGGAAATCGCCTCCGGGGTCGGGAATCCGCCGGTCGACATCGTGTTCTCGATCGAGGGTGGCTCATCCGCCATCCCGTCGGCCGTCGATGGCGCGATCCAGATCGGGGAGCCAGTGTTCGTCCGCGGGGATGGCAACGGGGACGGGGCCATCGACATCGCCGACCCCGTCGCCAATCTCGCCTACCAGTTCCAGCTCGGACCGGCGAACTGCCTCGATGCTTTCGACACGAACGACGACGGCTCGATCGACATCGCCGACCCGGTCTACAACTTGAACTACCTCTTCTCGATGGGCGCCGAGCCACCGCAGCCGTTCCCCGCGCCCGGTGTCGATCCGACCCCCGATGGGCTGGGGTGCTTGCCGTAGACGTGCCGTTGGTTGGCGCGTTGGTCGTCATGAGGTTCGCTGGGCTGCGGGCTTCCGGTCGGGGTGTTGACGATCCGCATCTCCGCCGGCGGAGATGGACGAGGAGGCGAAGCAGCCGTCAGCTCCGCCAGCCCCCGACAGAATTCGAGCCACCCTGCGGACGCCATCGTCCCAACGCACGGAGATCGAGCCGCGCCACACTCCGCCACGACTGGCTCCGCCGTCGCATCACCCATCTGCTCTGCCGCAGCCCGTCACCCCCGACCGGTCCGCATCACGCCCCGAGCGGCAGTGCCGGTCGCCGTTCAGACGATCGCGTCGAAGCGGACTCGAGGGATGGACTCAACGAGGAGGGTGATGTTCCGGGCGGTCGAGTCGATGGTGCGGAAGAGAGGATCGGCGAGGTGTCGGACCTCCTCGGGTGAGCCGGTCGAGGATCGGCCGACCAGTCCGAGCGAGATCTGGAGCTCACCCGAGGCCATCGCGGCGCGGTCGCAGATCGACGCCCAGGTCTCGCCGATCCGATGGCCTTCGGGAGTGGGGCCCTCGAAGCGCGGGTCGACGGAAGCGAACGCGATGAGGTCGTCGGCGAGCCGACCGAGATCCAGGTCGAGGAGCACGATCTCGAAGAGGAGCCCCGCTTCGGGTTTGCCGCGAGCGAACGGCGCCACCGTCATCGCCTCCTCGTCGGCCGCGAACCCCAGGAGCTCCGAGAGTCGATCGCGGTCGACATCGACGACGGCCATCCCGTACGCCGATGCCGAACCGAGCGGATTGAGACTCACGCGCTCCGTCGCGGTTTCGAGTCGCCGCAGGTCGTCCGAGAGCTCGGCGTGATACGCGTGCGCCCAGAGAGCGACGCTCGCCGGCAGTCGACGGCGCGAACCGGACGTCACGGAGAGTGGGATCTCCCCCTGTTCCGCGATCAGCGCATCGAGCTCGCCGAGGAGCGACTCCCCGAGCTCTCGAAGGTCATGGATCGCCTCGATGGCACAGAGCCTCACCGCCGCGGTGGCGCGATCGACGGGCGAGCAGCCGAGGCGGGTCTTCCTCGCGACCTCACCGACCAGTCGATGCAGCTCGGCGTCGATGACGCTCTGCGCGGTGGCGCCGCGTGACGCGACGCGCCACTGCCCGCGTCGGTGCTCGTCCGCGATCACCCAGAGCGCACGGGTCAGCACCTCGAACTCGCCGCGCTCCAAGTAGCCGCGTTCATAGAGCATCTGGGCATGCGCCGCCGCGACATGGACCTCGTGACCGACGAGCCGATCGTCGATGCTGACGGCCTCGGTCGGCGAGCCGGTCGACGGCGCACTCCCCGTCCGCGCTCCCCCAGCGCTCGTGTTGTCCGGATCGATCCCCAAGAGCCCCCCGAACCGATCAGCGCCCCCAACACCCCCGTCGTGGCCCGAGATCACGGACAAGGCGGGACATCGCACGAGATCGAGTCTCCCGGTGTCGCGTCGGGACCGCAAACTCCGAACGGAGGTGGAAACGCCGGCCCGCCGACGAACAGGTAGGCCAACGAATAGACCGCGTCGCTGATGTCGATCGATCCGTCGTCGTTGGAGTCGCAGGCATCGGGGCAGCTCGGCTGGGCGCCCACCCCGAACGAGGCCTCGAGGTGGAACACGACATCGTCGATCTGCACGCCGAGGTTCGAGTTGCAGTCCCCGCGCACGAATTCCGGCTCGGGGTCGCAGCCCACGACTCGAACGACGAAGTCGTCCACCGCCGCCTCGACGATCGATCCCGGCGTCTCGTCCGACGCGCGCAGACGCACGACGACATCGTCCGTCGCCAGCGTGTGATCGCCGACCCAAAAGCTCACGTCGCGCCATCCACCGAACACTTCGGGAGTCGCCGGCCCGAGACGATCGACCAGCACCCAGCTCCCGGCGGCGCCGCCGACGCTGGAGATCTCGATGTCGAACACGTCGGATGCCGGCGTCGCACCGGCGACGTTCGAGTACCAGAGCGCGAACTCCACTCGGGTCTCGCCAAGGCTGGCATCGATGACCGGACTGACCAAGCTCGTCACGCCACCATCGACATCGTTCTCGCCGAGAGGCCCGCCGGGAGTACCCTGACCGGTCACGTAGCACTGCGTGCCGCCCACGGTGTGATCGTCCTCGGGCTGCGCCGCGGTGCCGTTGGGATCGACGCGGACCCAGAGTCCCGTCG
>JAGQRC010001121.1 GCA_020425835.1 Planctomycetota bacterium
GATGCCATCGGACGGCACTGCCTTGCGGACATCGGCGACGATGCGTTGGGGCAGCATCGGAAAACGGTCGTCATCCTCGCCGCGGCTCACCCTGGCCGCAACCTCGTCGCGCACCGCGTAGAATGGCGCGGGATCATGGGCGCAATCCGACTTGAGCTTTGCAGTCAGGGCACGGAAGGTCGGACCGATCTCACCCAGCAGCTCGACCTGAGGGAAATAGACTTCGTCGATTTCCGCCGGGCTGAAGTTGACGTGGATGACCCTGGGTCCACCATGATGCATGAGGAATGGCGGCTTCTCGACGACATCGTGACCGGCGTTGATGATGAGATTGGCTTTGTCGAATGCCTTGTGAATGTAATCTCCTTCCGACAAGGCCGCCGTGCCGAGATATTCGTCATGGCTGCCGCCGACAGCGCCCTTTCCCATCTGCGTGGTGACAAAGGGAATGCGCGTTGTCCGGACGAATTCGTCCAGTGCCTCGAATACGGGTCTGCGGTTCGCTCCGGCGCCGACAACCAGCAATGGATGACTGGCGGCCCGGATCAACGTCGCAGCTTCTTCGATCGAAGCTTGCGGACATTGCGGGAGACGGGCGCGCGAACGTGGTGCCAGTGGTTCGTCGGGAACGATCTC
>JAGQRC010001122.1 GCA_020425835.1 Planctomycetota bacterium
GACAGCACAGGAGTGTGCGAAGCATCGGTGGAGCCCTTCGTCGGTGTGGGAGCGGCATTGTAGGAGGAACGCGGCGTCTGCGCGAATCGCGACGCACCGAGCTGGGGCCGTTCGATGAAAGAAGCCCGGCGGGTGGTCCCACCGGGCTCCTTCCATCACCGCGGAGGCGGATCAGACCGCCGATCGTGCCTCGGTTACGGGCACGACGGGTAGCTCGCGCAGTCGAGGCCGTCCGCCGTCGGGTCCTCGCCGCACGCGCCGAACGGAGCGGGCGGATTGGGACCGCCGGAGAAGAGCGTCGCGAGGATGTAGATCGCGTCGCCGATGTCCTTGCCCCCGTCGTCGTTGGCATCGCAGGAGTCGGCACAGCTTCCCGAGGGTCCACCCGAGAAGAGTTCGCTCAGGAGGAAGATCGCGTCACTGATGTCCATCCCGCCGTCCGTGTTGCAGTCCCCGCGACGGAACTGCGGAGCGGTCGAGCACTCGTCCGGAATGCCGTTCATGTCGTCGTCGAGCGAGGTGCCCGAGGCGATGTCGCAGCTGTCCGGGATACCGTTCGCATTGCAGTCCTGCTCGGTACCGTCGGCGATGTCACAGCTGTCCGGGATCCCGTTCGCGTTGCAATCGAGCTCC
>JAGQRC010001123.1 GCA_020425835.1 Planctomycetota bacterium
GGTCTTGCGGCGCAGATACCCGATGTACACGTCGAGGGAGTTCGACGACGTGATGAAGTCGATCCCCCAGATCTCCTCGTAGATGGTGTCACGATCGAGGACGATCCCCGGTGATCGTGCCAGCAGCAGGAGCAGGTCGAACTCGGTCTTCGTGAGTTCGATCGGTGTCGCCCCCCGGTGCACCGAACGTGCCGCCGCATCGATCACGAGGTCCTCGTACTTGATCACCCCCGTGACGTCGCCACCGGATCGTCGCAGCAACGCACGAAGACGGGCGAGGAGCTCATCGAGTGCGAACGGCTTCACCATGTAGTCGTCGGCGCCGGCATCGAGACCTTCGACCCGGTCTCCGACCGCCGCCTTGGCGGTCAGCATGAGGATCGGTGTCCGATCACCCGACGCTCGCACCCGGCGACAGGTCTCGAGTCCGTCGACGTGCGGCATCATGATGTCGAGGACGATCACGTCGGGCGTGTCCTCACGGATCCGTGAAAGGGCCACGGCGCCGTCCTGGGCGACGCGGACGTCATATCCCTCGAAGCCGAGCGCACGTTCGAGCGCATCCCGTACCGCAGGGTCGTCCTCGACGACCAAAATAGAGTTCGTGGAGTCCGTCACGAGCGGAAGCC
>JAGQRC010001124.1 GCA_020425835.1 Planctomycetota bacterium
CTCGATGACGGTGCCGATGTCCTCTTCCTGGATGGCGAGGTCGATCACCGTCAAGCGCGAGAGCAGCAGCTGGGCGGCCTGCGCGACGCGCGCGCGCGGGACGCTGACGGTCACCACGTCGGGCGTGCAGGTCAGGACCTCGCCCAGGTCCGCGGGCCAGGTCCCCAGGTCGGCGGCCGGGTCGGCGCCTGCACCGATGCTGCGCTGGGCCGTGATGCGCTTG
This sequence comes from Planctomycetota bacterium, assembly GCA_020425835.1. The sequence goes on from JAGQRC010001124.1 coordinate 224, forward strand.
GTCTCCGCGTAGCGCGCGTGGATCTCGCGCAGCGGCCCGTCGAACACGATCCGCCCTTCACGCAGGATCAGGATGCGGGGGCAGAGGCGCTCGATGTCCTCCATGTAGTGGCTGGTCAGGATCACGGCCGGTTGGACGCGGCGCTGGTAGTCGAGCAGGAACTCGCGGATGGCGCGCTGGGCCGTCAGGTCGAGACCGATCGTGGGCTCGTCGAGGAACACGACGTCGGGCCGGTGGAGCAGGGCCGCGACGAGCTCCATGCGCATGCGCTCACCGAGGCTCAGGCGGCGCACGGGCACCGTCAGGTAGGGGCCCACGGCCAGGGCCTCGACAAGCTCGTCGAGGGTCGCCTTGTAGCGCTCGCGGGGGATGCGGTAGATCTCGCGCAGCAGATCGAAGCTGTC
>JAGQRC010001125.1 GCA_020425835.1 Planctomycetota bacterium
AGTCCGCCTTGCTGACGAGCCCTGGCACGCCGGGGCCCGTTGACGGAGTCCCGCCGACCGCGGTGCGCCGCTGAAGTGGCCCGACCATCCGTCCGAAGACAAGGGCGTCACGGCATGGCATCTCGCGGCGAGCGACAGCCAGTGGTTCGGCCCGAGCCAAGCATCGTTCATGATCAACTACCGTGTCGATGACATGGCGGGCATGCTCGACCAGCTGCGGGACGCAGGTGTCGAGATCCTGCAAGGGCCCGAGTCGCACGAGAACGGCAAGTTCACGTGGACCCAAGATCCCGACGGCAACAAGGTCGAGCTCTGGCAGCCCATGCCGTGGGACGAGAAGAACAAGGAAGCCTGACCTCGACACACCGACAGGCCGCCTGCCTTGTGTCAGCCCTCCAGAAACGTCAAGTCGAGCTCGAGTCCCCGCAGATCTTCGCTCCACGCCTCGCGCAGGTTCGCCACGAGCTCTCGGCCGCGCCGCTTGGCGACGCTGATCGATGAGCGTTCTGCCCAGGCGAAGGGCCAGAAGAGCGGGATCAACCAATGGATGCAGCCGGCGCGAAACCCCGCCTCCCTGTGACCGATCTCGGCACGCAAGTCGGTCACGGTGTTCTTGACGTA
>JAGQRC010001126.1 GCA_020425835.1 Planctomycetota bacterium
GGCAGCCGGTAGCCGTCAAGCTCTACGACACGAGCCGCGGCCCGGTGTCGCCGAACATGGTCTCTCGCTTCTACCGCGAGGCCGCCCAGCTCGCCCGCCTCAGCCAGGGCGCCCTGCCCCGCGTCTATCACGTCGGCCGCGCCGAGGGCATCCCGTACATCATCCTCGAGCACCTCCCCGGCGGCTCGCTGACGCGGAAGATCGAGCGCGGGCCGCTGCCGGAGGACGAGGTCATCCGCCTAGGCCTCGCGATCGCCGACACCCTGGCGATCGTCCACCGAAACCACATCGTCCACCGCGATCTCAAGCCGGGGAACATCCTCTTCGACGCCCACGGCGCGCCGCGGCTGATCGACTTCGGCTTCGCCCACCGCCACCAAGAGACGCCGATCCGCAGCGAGGCGATCGGCACCTTCGTCTACGCCGCGCCCGAGCAGACGGGGATGCTCGCGCGGCCGATCGACCGGCGCTCGGATCTCTACTCCCTCGGCGTCGTCCTCTTCGAGTGCCTCGCCGGGCGCCCGCCCTTCGTCGCCGACGACGCGGGCGAGCTCCTCCGCCTCCACGCCAGCGCGCCGCTCCCCGAGCTGCGTGACCTCGGCGCCGACGTCAGCCCG
>JAGQRC010001127.1 GCA_020425835.1 Planctomycetota bacterium
GCACGTCCACTTCGCCCACGCGCCGGCCAGCATCGCGATGTACGCCTGCCGCGTGCTGGGCATCCCGTTCAGCGTCACAGCACACGCCAACGACCTGTACGTCGAGGAGTCACTGCTCCGCGAGAAGGTGCAGCGTGCGGCCTGCTTCGTGACGATCTCGGAGTTCAACCGCCGGTTCCTAACCGAGCGCACCGGCCTGCCCGCGTCCCGCATCGGCATCGTCCACTGCGGCGTCGACACCGCCTGCTTCGCGTTCCGCGACGCCGAGCGCAACGTGCAGGGCGAGCGCCGGACGCTGCTCGGGGTCGGACGGCTGGTGCCGAAGAAGGGCTTCGACCTGCTGCTCGACGCCGCGGCACCGCTCCTCGAGGAGGACCCGCGACTGCGCGTGGTGCTCGCCGGCGACGGCCCCGAACTGGGACACCTGCAGGCACGCGCCGAGATCCTCGGGATCCAGGACCAGGTCGAGTTCGCCGGGGTGGTCGACCGCGACCGCATCCTCGAGCTGTTCGACGAGTCCGCACTGTTCGCGCTGCCCTGCCGGGTCTCGCCCGACGGCGACCGCGACGGCGTGCCGGTGGTGCTGATGGAGGCGATGGCGGTCGGTCTGCCGGT
>JAGQRC010001128.1 GCA_020425835.1 Planctomycetota bacterium
TGGTCGGGCTCGGTCGCGAGCGCTCGGTCCAGAACATCGGCGACCGCATCGGGTACGCCAGGAGTTCCACGGAGTGGATGGTCGATATGTCCACGCGCGATTGTCGCAAGTACCTCACGTGGGCTGGCGGCATTGATGGGCGCTTCGCCCTTGAGGTGTCTGTACGCGATCGCGGCGATGGCCCATACGTCCACGCGGCGGTCGATGCGCTGGCCAAGGGCCTGTTCGGGAGCCATATACGCGCGCTTGCCTTTGACGATCCCCGCGTCGGTTTCCTCGGCGATGCGGTGCTTCGCCTTCGCGATTCCGAAGTCGATGACCTTCGCGACACCCTCCATGCTGACGAGGATGTTCTGGGGCGAGACATCACGGTGGATCACTGCGAGGTCGTTACCGTCCTCGTCCCGCAGCTCGTGGGCGGCATGAAGGCCAGCGCATGAATCAGCCAAGATTCGGAGAAGCAACGGTAGCGGGAGCTTCGCCTTTTGCCGCTGCAACCGTCGTTCGACGAACGACAGCGCGTCGCCGTCGGTGAGCGCCATCGCGAGGTAGAGCATGCCGTCGCGCTCACCGAGATCGAGGACGCGCACCACGTTTGTATGATCGATTTGTGCT
>JAGQRC010001129.1 GCA_020425835.1 Planctomycetota bacterium
TGAGCACGAGAGAGAAGAGATAGTCACCCATCTTGAATCCTGAAAGATAGAACAGTTGAAACTCAGACCCCACCAGCCGCGGCGCGGCAGATGGCCATGAAATCCGCCGCGGCGAGCGAGGCGCCACCAATCAGCCCACCGTCGACATCCGCAACGGCGAAGATCGCCGCGGCATTGTCCGGCTTGACGCTGCCGCCGTAGAGGATGCGCACCCCTCCGGCCGCGCCGTGGACATTCAGCCAGGCGCGAATCCCGGCATGCACCTCGGCCACCTGCGCCACGCTCGCGGAGCGCCCGGTACCGATCGCCCACACCGGCTCGTAGGCGAGCACGATCCGGCCGATCGCCACGGGGCCGAGGACCTCGCGTACGGCGTCGAGCTGCCGCCCGATGACCTCCATGACACGCCCCTCGTCGCGCTCGGCGAGCGTTTCACCCACGCACACGATCGGCACCAGCCCCGCCTGCATGGCAGCCCGCGCCTTCCGCCCCACCGTGGCGTCGTCCTCACCGAAGAGCGCACGACGCTCGGAGTGCCCGACGATGGCGTAGCGGCAACCGAACTCCACGAGCATGGCCGCGCTCACCTCGCCCGTGTAGGCACCGACCGCGTAC
>JAGQRC010001130.1 GCA_020425835.1 Planctomycetota bacterium
GGCAGAGGTTCATCAGCACTTGCTGGGCCTGCGCTCGGTCGCCGACGGCGTAGGCCAGGTCGTCGGCCACGTCCGTCGTCAGGCGCACCGACGGCGGCAAGGTGCGCCGCAGCAGGCGCGTCATCTCCTCCACGAGCTCACCCATGGCGAAGGTCGCGCCGACCTGCGGGTGCGACGGACCTCGGCGCGCGAACGTGACGAGGTGGCGCGTCAGGTCGACGCAGTGACGCGTCGCCGCTTCGAGATCGTCGAAGAGCGGGCGAGCTTCCTCGTCGAGCGGCACGTCCTCGCGCAGCAGCAGCAGGTTGCCGAGCATGATGTTGAGCTGGTTGTTGAAGTCGTGCGCGATCCCGCCGGCCAGCAGCCCCAGCGACTCGAGGTTGTTGTTCCGCAGCGTCTCCTCCTCGCGCCGCGTCTGCTCGGTGATGTCCTCCATCGCGCCGAGCGCCCGGTACACCCGCCCCTCCTCGTCGCGCATCAGGAACACGCGATCGCGGATCGACGCGTAGCGCCCGTCGCGGCAGCGAAACCGGTAGGTGTAGCCCGTCGTCTCCTGCCCCGTCTCGAGCGCGCGCTCGAAGGTCCCCAGCACGCGCGCCCTGTCGTCCGGGTG
>JAGQRC010000111.1 GCA_020425835.1 Planctomycetota bacterium
TGCGCAGTTCCTCAAGCAGCTCGGCAGGCTGAAAGACGCGAAGCTGACGATCTGCGCGTGGGATGTCGACGACAAGGCCGAGGACCTGCCGCCTCCGGACAAGCCGGAGTGGGATGACGTCAAGATCAACGGGAAGCCGCTAGGTAGACTCCAGGGGCACAACGGCGAGTGGTCGAAAACAACCTTCGACGTCAAGATCGAGGACCTGCTCTTCCCGGATCCCCAGAATCGGACGATCGGGATGAGGCCCGATGGCGTCGACAACCTGCTCGAGATTCATGTCGACGTCGGAAACGCCCAGGCCGATCAGCTTTGGTGCACGACCATCAAGTGGGTCAGCCTGGAGTTCTGGTGCATGTCGCCCACGGTGTTCGTGCACGGCAACTCGCAGAGCTCAGCCTGGTGGGTGGACTTTCCCGTGCAGTTCGACTTCCGATACCTCCTCTACGACAAGTCGATCAACCTCGATCCGAGCGCCACGAGCATCTCGAACAACGGTCAACAGCTGTTGGCAGAGATTCCGCCGATTGCCGAGAGCTTCGGCGTCGACGCAGTCCACGTTGTCGCGCACAGCAAGGGAGGCCTCGACTCGCGTCACTTCCTGGCATTGCTGAACAAGGCCACGCCACCGCCGACCGAGGTCATTTCTCTCACAACGCTGTGCACTCCGCACGCGGGGAGCGTAGGTGCAGACCTCGTGTTTCAGATGCACCTTGCGAAGAAGAACGCGCTGGAAGTGGAGTTCTCCGGATTCCCGGAGCTCCTCGACAAGATTGCCGAGAAGATGCCCTTCAACCAAGGGCACCCGGATCTGACACAGGCCGCGGCGGCGGACTTCAATCAGACCAATCTCCCGAGGCTCCCCGGCGACACTCTCTATGGTGCGTTCGGGGCAGATCTCGATCGAAACGGAAACGGGCTTGTCGACCTGGTGCCCGATGGCCAGGGACTCTTCGGAGAGAAGCCTTTGTTCTGTCCCGGCAACCTCTGGCTCAAGTACCTGACCGCTGCGTACCAAGCGATCGGCACCTCGCTGACCTTCAAGGTGGCCCGAGTCGGAGGCAAGGCGACTCTGACTCGCACTCCGAACCTGGGCCCATTCTTGAAGAACGACATCCTCGTCACCGTCGACAGCGCGCTAGGCAAGAACACCGGCGGCTACGACACACGTCTCGGGCTCGCGGTCCCCATGGTCGGAGCGAACTCGCGCAACCACGAGACCATCGAGGACACCGACGTCGCGGAAACAGTCACAGGGTGGCTCACGAGCTGTGAGCTCGGGAACGGAGACTTGAAACAAGAATGAAAGCGCTGCACAACATCCAGATCTGGGCACTCTTGGCCCTGATCGCCAACTTCGGGATGCTCGACCATTCGTGTGGCCAAGGGGCCGAGCGCGAGCTGGGTCTCGTCGCGACTCGCACGCAGGTCGCGGTCTTGGCTCCAGGGGACACTGTGGCCCTGGACTTCGTCGTGGACGACTGCTCGGAGCTCACCTTTCGGATTCGAACGACGGCGCCATCCTTGATTTCGAGCATCGAGGGACCCGGCGGACAGTTCATCGACCCCGGTACCACCGGGACCTACGGCGCTACGTACACTGGCGGAGTCGGCATTGGCGGAGCACCGATTCTCATCGATCTCTTCAGCGGAGATGCCTTCACCGAGGTCTATCAACTCCCGACTCTCGGACCAGGTGCATACACCGTCAAGCTCGCCGACGCTTGGGGACAGAAGGACCAGGGAGTGGTGGTGGACCTGACGCTCGACAGCGACGTCGTGACCAGCGCCTTCTCGATCGACGGCCTCGTCACTGCGGGCAGCTCGGCCGCAGTCTCGGTCGCCGTGTTCGAGGCGGACGTTCCTGTCACCGGAGCGACGGTCACGGCAAAGGCCGTGGATCCCTTGGGGGGCGTCCAGACACTGACGCTGCTGGACAACGGTCTGGGCGCGGACGCCCAGACCGGAGACGGACTCTACTCGACCTATCTCGCTCCATCGGGCGTCGCGGGGCTCCACTCCGTCCGAGCGGTGATCGCCGGGACTTCCTCGGGAGGACTCGCTTTCGAGCGAGATGCGGCGACCGAAGTGAACGTGTCCGTACCTACGGCCACGCTCACGGGAAGAGGCTACTCCGACTACGCAGTCGACCAGAATGGTAACTTCCTGTATGACTTCGTCGCGATCACCTGCGCGCTGAACGTACAGCAAGCAGGAACCTACGCGGTCGAAATGACCGTGGAGAGTCCACTCGGAGCGCTGACCTCCGCGTACGGAGAGGCGTCGCTCTCGGCCGGCACCAGGCAAATCGCGGCAAATTTGACGGCGGAGTCGATCTTGCGGCTCGGCGAGACGGGCCCGTTCCTGGTGCGCGAGGTGTACCTCTCGCGAATCGACCTCACCGGACCCGTGCCGCAAGACGTCGAGTACGAGGTCGGCTACTCCACGGGGAGCTACGCTCTCGAATCGCTGGAGCGTCCACCCCTCTCGCTCACCGGAACGAACCAAGATTGGGGCGCGGACAGCGACGGGAACCAGGAGTACGAGACTCTGGAGATCGAGATCGGCGTCGCGGCGATCTATGCCGACAACTACTCCTACGAGGCCACGCTCGTCGACAGTGCGGGAACAGAAGTCGGTCGGGTCTTCGGCTCGGTGGCGATCCCGGCCAACTCCTGGGACTTCCCGGTTCGGCTCAGCTTTCCAGGCGACAAGTTCCGAGCCTGGGGAGTAGCGGGCCCACTCGAGGTGCGGAACTTCTCGCTCGAGGGGATCTTCGACCTGTTCGACTCGGTTGCGATGGAAACATCGGAGTACGACCCGTCGCAGTTCGAGAACAAGGGTGGCGACGCCATCTTCGTCATGGTCTTCAATCGCACGGGGCAGGCTGCCTCGGACCTGCACTTGACCTTCCAGGGCGGCGAAGGCCACCTTGTCTGCGACGCCAATACGGTCGTGGCCGGTCAGAACTGTCCGACTCCGAGCGTCGTGATCTCACCCCCTGTCGCACAGGACACGGTGGACATCGACTGGGGAACCCCGTGTGTCCCCGTCGAGGGCGTCGCAGCCATGATCGTGCGTACGGACAACGGACCCCTGCGCTGGCTCAGCGGCTGGTGGTCGGGACCCGGTGGTGTGCACATCGGAGATGTCAGCGAGCTCGACATCTTCATCTTCCCGATCGGGGAGTCTCCCTGTGTCGGTTTCGATACGATGCGCATCGAGCGAGTTTGTGTTCCCCTGGGACCGATCGTTCGAGGGCCGCTTTTCCAGATTCCTGGGCGACCCTGTTGGTGGCGCTACGACTGTATCCCGACTCAGATCTGCTTCTACCGCGTCACCCAGTGCTGCACCGTGACCCGTGAGGACCGAATCGTGGGAGAGCAGTGCTTCTCCCTCACCGGATGGGCGACCGGGGAGGTGATACCTGCCCACTATGAACTCGTGAGAGTCACGAATGCGACGGCTGCCTACTCGCCGTCCCTCATCCAACCGGTGGGGATGTTCCCGAGCCCCAATCCGTTGCCGAACGTCGAAGTTCCATGGACGTCGGACTTCCGTGTCGTGTTCTCGGATGATGGAGGGCAGACATACCGTCCGGGTGCGACGCTGCTGACGACGTTCGCAACACTCGGGGAGACTCTCCAGATCCAGGGACCCACGCAGGTGTACGAGGGCGGGTGGACCGAACTCTTGCAGCTCATGGCAGCCCGATACTTCGAAGCGGCGTCCACCATCGAACCTCTACTCGCCGAGCTGCAACTCACGATCGAGGCCGAGGACAGTCCGAACTCGGAGGCGCTCCTCGCTCACTTCGGCAGCATCCAGATCGGGATGACGCTCCTCGCCGAGCAGATGTTCTCTGGGGTGATCTACGACCCGGAGCCGCTCGAGCAACTCGAGACTGGGCTTCGTGGCGTCGAGGAGGTACTTCGATCGCTTGACTCCCCGCGGCTCAATCACGCCGCTGACAACATCGCGAGCATCGCGGACGGTGTTGGAGTTTCCCACGAGATGGCGGTGGCTGGAATGTCCACTGTCGAGGAGCAAGACTACTTCTTGTGGGGATTGCAGAATCGTTTCGAGCCGGGTCTCCGAAGCGTGGCCACAGGCTTGACGGCACACAGTCGGGTCCACCTCGATCTCGGTGACTACCGCTGGTACCCGTCCACCATTCGCGGCGTTGAGGTCCAGTTCAAGCCAGATGGCTGGGACGTGGCGAAAGCTCCGGAGTCGCTGCACGTCTCGGATCGTTTCGAGATCGACGTGCGAAGTCAAGGCCCGGGTCAAGTGTGGATCAAGCCGCCCGGGTATCTCAGTCGCGTTGTCACTCTGACGGGAGAGGAGGGTGAGTACGTCTCGCCCCCCACGTTCTACGCCGGGGACGTCGATGGAGACAACGATGTCGACATTGCTGACTACATGCTCGTCTTCAATGCGTGGGGAGCGGGGCCCACGGACTGCTCCCCATCCGACGTCAATGCGAGTGGAAACGTCGATATGGAAGACTTGCAGATCGTTGCATCGCACTACGGATTCATCGGTGAGTCCTTCCCAGCTCCACCGCCCCCGCCCGACTCGGACATCGAGGTCCGGCATGACGGAGGGTAAGGGGAGATTCTGACCGCGAAGTCTCGGACGGTCCGCGGTCCGTTCGAGGAGTCTTGACCACGACCGAGCCGCGGGGAGGATCCTCCCCGCGGTTCTGTCTTTCCGGTACGCGGCGGACCAGGCTCCCGAGGGTGGGTGGAGCGACGCCTACGAGTTTGAGTAGACTCCGGCGTCCCGGCGCTCACCTCCGAGCCCGAGCACCGTGGAGGTCCCTGTCGTGTCGCAGATCGGATCGCTGTCGATCGTCGTTCCCGCGTTCAACGAGGAGAAGCGGATCGGTCGCTGCCTCGCTTCGGTGCGGGTCGCGATGCACGAGGTCGGGCTTCGAGACTCGTCGTGGGAGCTCATCGTCACCGACAACGCGTGCACGGACGCGACGGCCGAGATCGCGCGGCGCCACGGCGCCCGGGTGGTCCGCGAGGAGGTGCGTCAGATCTCGCGTTCTCGCAACGCGGGCGCGTCGATCGCTCGGCACGAGTGGTTGCTGTTCATCGATGCGGACTCCCAGCTCTCATCGGAGACGCTCTGGCAGATGCTCCACGCGATCGCTCACGAGGAACTCGTCGGCGGCGGCGCGTTGGTCGCGCTCGATGGCGCACCTTGGATCGGTCGAAGACTCGTCGACTTCTGGAATACCATCTCGCGCTCGTTCGGCTGGGCGGCCGGCTCCTTCATCTTCTGTCGGTCGGACGCGTTCCGGGACGTGCGCGGGTTCAGTCTCGAGCTGTTCGCGGGCGAGGAGGTCGATCTCACCCAGCGGCTCAAGGCTTGGGGTCGACCGAAGGGCCTTCGGTTCCGGATCCTGACCCGCACTCGCCATCACAGCTCGGGACGCAAGTTCCAGCTCTACGGGAAGCGCGACTTCGCAAAGCTGTTCTTCCGCGGGTTGCGACCGGGACGCCTGCTGCGCACACGCGATCAGCTCGACTTCTTCTACGACGGACGACGCTGAAGGTCTCCGAACGGGGTGATCGGCCCATCGATCCCGCTACAATGCGCGCCCGAAGGAGGAGCCGATGCCCGACGTTCCCGAACACCGGTATCGCGGTGCCCGCGCGATGGTCGTTCTTCACGAGAGACACCTGCGATCCTGCATCGACGTATGGAAGCGTTTCGCCGCGTCCGGGCGATCGCTCCCAGCGACGAGCGATCCCGACTACGCGTCGTCGTCGGCCCTCCTGCGCCATCTGGTCGCCTGCGCGCGAGGCTACATGTTCTGGTGCTGCAAGGTGCTGGGTCTCCCGGAGCCGGCGATCCCCGAGGTGGCGCCGGTCGAGCGCATCGCGGAGGAGGTGGACGAGGCTCTCGAGAGTGTTCTCGCGGGATGGCGGACCCCGCTGGTCGATGTCGAGGAGGAGCGTTTCGGTGAGTCCGCGCCGTCGGCGTGGAAGATCGTCTACTGTGTCGATGCGATGCTCGAGCACGCTGTGATGCATCCGATTCGCCACGAGCTCCAACTTCGGGAGCTCCTCGGATCGATCGAGTGAAGGGGAGCTCGTCATGGTCTGGCTCTGGGTGTTGCTGGGGTTCGTCGTCCTGCTGCTCGTTCCCTTCGTCGTCGGGCTCTTCCTGCCCGAGGGGTACGAAGGACACGCAAGCGCTCGCTTGGAGCGGAGCCCGGAGGAAATCTGGGAAGCGATCCACGATCCGGAGCGCCACCCGATGAGCGGCCGGATGTGCAAGGGTATCCATCGCGACGATGGACGGGACGCGTCGAGCCTCCCGGAGTGGACCGAGGATCTCGGGAGCACGAAGTTGACGGTCACCACCCGCGAGGCGAACCGGCCGCGACGCTGCGTCCGAGAGATGAGGGATGCGGTCGTGCCGATGAGTGCGAAGTGCGTGATCGAGATCCAGCCCGATGGCCGCGGATCTCGCGTCACCTACTCCAACGCCACGACCATCCGCAGCGGCACGTGGCACGTGCCGATCTTCCGGTTCATCATGACCATCTCGCATGGCGTCCAGCGCAACTGCGAGAACTGGCTGAAGGGACTGGAGAAGGAAGAACGCTAGCAGTCCGTTAAGAACTCATTCCGGCCGAGAGCCCGAGCCTCCTGCGCCCCGCACACCCGTCGAAACTCGAAGTCTAGCAGTCCGTTGAAAACCCGTTCCGGCCGAGAGCCCGATTCTCTGTCGGCCATCACTCCCGCCGAAAGTCGATGTATCCGTCGAGCGCCGTGTCCCGATCAGCTACCGATGCGCTTGAGGTAGTTCGTGGTGAGCGTGCGGGCCCAGTAGCGGGGGACACCGTGTTCTCGCTGCAGAAAGGCGACGGTCTCGTTCGACTTCTTCTCCGCGGCACCGAAGAGGTCGAGGATCTCTCGCCAGTCGGCGAGCCCTCGACCCGTCTTCTCGATCACCTTTGCGTCGTCGACGTCCCAGTACTCCGGCTTCATGGATGGCCCTCGCTTCGGGTTCGGTTCTTCAGGGTGTCAACGCGACGAGGGCGTCGGTGCCGCGCTCCGCCATTGTGGCGAGAGCGGCCGTGAGCTGACGCTTCAACATCTTCTTCCGCCACCCCCCGGACATCATGGCTCGGCTCAAGAAGCCGCCGAAACCCTCGAATCCGTTGTGATCGAGGTGGAGCCGGGTGCCTCCATCGACGGATTCGAGGCGAAAGCTCACGGTCGTCGGCTTCTGCTTCTCGTCACCGACCCAGGAGAACACGAGGCGTTGTGGGGGGGTGATGGCGAGGACTTCGCAGTCGACGTATCCGCGCCACCCCGGCACCTTCTTCCAGCGGAATTGGAAGCGGCTTCCGACCTGAGGAACGAAGTCGGTGGGCATCAGCCACGCGCTCAGGCCTCGGGCCGTCGCGACCGCCTCCCACACCCGTTCGATCGGGTGGGGATAGGTGCGCTCGAGATGGATTCCCTTCATCGGTCCTCGCTATTCAGGCTCTGCGCTTCGATCGTCAGAGTCCGGGTTTCGGTCGAGATGGCGTCCAAGGTCATCGAGGCGTTCCTCCCAGAATCGTCGGTACAAGTCGATCCACTGGTCGACGTCACGAAGCGGGGCCGGCCGGAGCGAGTAGAGTTGTGAGCGACCACTTCGCCGGACGCGGACCAGGCCCGCGTCGCGCAGCACCCTCAAGTGCTTGCTCAGGGCCGGTTGGCTGGCTGCAAACCCATCCCCGAGGTTCAGTGCCGGCGTTTCGCCTTCGACCGCGAGTCGATCGAGGATCCGTCGCCGAACGGGATCTGCGATGGCGCGGAAGACCCGCCGGCTCTCGGAGTCTCGCGTCGGTGAGTCAGCCATGGCGGAAATATATAACGAAACGGTTATGCGTCAACCGTGTCCTTCGATTTCTCGCGCCGGGGTCGCCGAGCCGATCGTGTCCGACGTACCGGTTGCGCGGGATGGTCGGTGCCCTCTGCACCGTCAGCACCGCGCCGACGCTCGTCGGACCGCTCAATCCCGACGGAGCGCGAAGTAGATGAACGTGTACTCGCGATCGACCCGCTCCCAGCGCACGGCTCGCTCATGGGTCGTGAGCCCGAGCGGCGTCACGAGCCGGAAGCCGACCTCTTCCGCTCGTTTGCAGAGCCCTTCGATCTCGTGGGGTTGGAAGACCTTCATCTCGGGTTGGTCCTCTCCGTACGGGAAAATGCCCGAGCAGTCGATCGGCTCCGACCAGTAGTCGGTCGAGGTGAGGAGCCAACCTCCGGGTCGAATCACTCGGGCCATCTCCCGCAGGTAGGCGTCGAGATCGACGCCGTGCTCGATCACCGAGATGGAGGTGACCGCGGCGAAGTGGCCGTCCGGGTAGTTCGTCGCCGAGAGGTCCTGGACCGAGAACGAG
>JAGQRC010001131.1 GCA_020425835.1 Planctomycetota bacterium
CGACGGCGTCCTCGACCTCTTCGTTGCGAACTACGTGAACTGGTCGCCCGAGAACGACATCTACACCACCCTCGACGGCCAGCGGAAGAGCTACTCCACGCCCGCCGTCTACGAGGGGCAGTCGTGCCGCCTCTATCGCGGCTTGGGCGACGGCACGTTTGAGGACGTCACCGAAGCGGCCGGCGTGTACAATCCGCAGGGCAAGTCGATGGCGGTCGCCTTCGAGGACATCGATGACGACGGCTTCGTCGACATCTTCGTCACCAACGACACGCAGCCGAACTTCCTCTACCTGAACCTCGGCAACGGCACGTTCGAGGACGCGGCGCTCGCCGCTGGCGTCGGCTTCGACGAGAATGGCCGCGCGCGCGCCGGCATGGGCGTGGACGTCGCCGACCTCGCGAACACCGGCAAGGTGTCGATCGCGATCGGCAACTTCTCGCGCGAGCCGATTTCGCTCTACGAACTGCAGGACGAAGGCCCGCTCTTCCTCGACGTGGCCGGCTCGTGGGGCGTCTCGCGCCACAGCCTCATGACGCTGACCTTCCCGCTCGTCTTCGCCGACTTCGACGCCGACGGCTACAAGGACATGCTCGTCGGCAACGGCCACCTC
>JAGQRC010001132.1 GCA_020425835.1 Planctomycetota bacterium
TCGACGTGATTCGGCCGCGCATCGCCGGCCTCGCCGGAGCGTTGGGACAGGAGTCGCCGGGTGATCGTCGGTACGGTGACCGAGCTCAAGACAGAGGAATATCGCGTTGGCCTGACGCCTGAGTCGGCCGCGGCGCTGGTGCACGCTGGCCACCACGTCCTCGTGCAGCGGGGCGCGGGCGAGGGCTCCCACTACTTCGATGACGACTACCTCGAGGCCGGGGCCGAGATCGTCATTGGTGCGGACGAAGTCTGGCAGCGCGCCGACATGGTCGTGAAGGTGAAGGAGCCGCTCGAGCCGGAGTTCCCGCGGATGCGGGCCGGCCAGATCGTCTTCACCTACCTCCACCTCGCTGCGACGCCGAAGACGGCGCAGGCGATCATCGACTCCGGCTGCATCGCCATCGCCTTCGAGACCGTGCGCCACCCGGACGGCTCACTGCCGCTCCTCGCGCCGATGTCCGAGGTCGCCGGCCGCATGGCCGTCGAGGTCGGCGCGCACTACCTGAAGAAGCCGGGACACGGGCGCGGACTGCTGCTCGGTGGCGTGCCGGGAGCCCCTCCGGGCCACGTGCTGATCATCGGCTCCGGGAACGTCGGCGCGAATGCGGT
>JAGQRC010001133.1 GCA_020425835.1 Planctomycetota bacterium
TCGCGGGAACGCACGGCAAGAGCACGACGACGGCGATGCTCGGGGCCGCGCTGGTGGACGCGGGGCTGGACCCGTCGGTGATTGTCGGGGCGACGTGCGGGCAGTTGGCGGACGGGTGCCTTGGTCGGAAGCGCGATCCTGGGATCGCCTGGTCGGAAGGTGCGGGCGGTTCGTCGCGATCTCATGATCGCGGCTCTGCTCGGACTGGCTTCCGGCTCGGGGCAGCGGCGATTCCGGCGGGGGCGCGGGCGGACCAGCCCGGGCTGCTGCTGGCCGAGGCGTGCGAGTTCAATCGGTCGTTCCACAGCCTGCGTCCGACGGTGGCGTGCATCACGTCGGTCGAGGCGGACCATCTGGACGTCTATGGGTCGATCGAGGACCTGATCGTGGCGTTCCGCGAGTTCGCGGCGTTGCTGCCGTCGGAGCGGGAGGGCGGGCACCTCCTGATCGCGCACACGGAGGCCCACCGGCGCGAGATCACGGCGGGGCTGGGGTGCGCGGTCGAGACCATCGGATTTGCGCCGGAGGCGGACTGGGTGGTGCGGTGGGACCCTCGGACGCGGGATGTCGAGGTGCTGCGGCACGGCGCGTCGGTGGCGCGGTGGCGGAG
>JAGQRC010001134.1 GCA_020425835.1 Planctomycetota bacterium
TGGTTCGTGGCCGGCCTCATGGCGTACGAATCACGCCTCGCGGTCGGCGCCAGCACGACAGGTGGCGCAACCACGCGCTTCGACGTGCGCGATGTGGTCATCGCCGAAGGACCGCCTGCCAGCCCGACGCGTCCGCCGCTGGACGTCGAGGTGTTCCACTACGTCCGGACGGACAACACGACGACCTCGTACCAGGCAACCGTCGACCTTCCGCCGCTGGAGTGGTCGTTCGGACGCATCCTGCTGACGTTGGACCTGCATGACGCCGGCCGCATGTGGGACGAATGGGATCGCAACGGCGAGATCTCGATCCTCGATGACGACGGCACGAAGCTGGGACTGGTGCCGTTCATCACGTCGTATCGCACGCCCTGCCATTGGGTCGTGGACGTCACGGCGTTTCGCCCGTGGCTGCACGGCCGACGCACCTTCGAGATCGCGGCGGGCACGACCTTCTACAAGAACCGCGGCTACCTCATGAGCGTGTCCCTGGCCTACCACCACGGCACGCCGGACACGGTTGCCACGAAGGTCGTTCCCCTCTGGCATGGGACAGCCCACTACCGGAGCGACGAGAACGCGTTCCGCGAGTTCTACACGCCGCAGGAG
>JAGQRC010001135.1 GCA_020425835.1 Planctomycetota bacterium
GCGCACCTCCTCGGGGTCCTTCACGCGAGGCGCGACTGTCATCAAGCCGCGGACATCGAGGATCTCAGCCGACCGGGCGGCTGCGAGGAGCGGCCCCACGTCGGACGGTGCGATCCCCTCCTTCTGGGCCTCGCCGGCCACGTTGACCTCGAGGAAGCAGCGGAGCGGCCGATGCCCCGGGCGTGCCTCAGCTGCGCGAGTCGCGATCTCCCGGACGAGCCGCTCGGAGTCGAGCGAGTGCAGGACGTCGATGTAGGGGAGGGCGTCGCGCACCTTGTTGCGCTGGAGGTGGCCGATGAAGTGCCACTCGGCGGCCAGTCCGCGCTCCCGGGCGGCGAGGGCCTTCGGGACGAACTCCTGGGCGCGGTTCTCGCCGAACACGCGGAGTCCAGCGGTGACGGCCTCCTCGACGGCTTCGATCGGGTGCGTCTTGGACACCGCGACGAGGGTGACCTCGTCGGCACTCCGGCCGCTACGGGCGCACGCCGCCTCGATGCGGTGTCGCACCTCGGCGGCACGGGTGGCGATGGACGTCGTCGCGGTCATGGAGATGAGCCAGGCCTACGGTCGGCGGCGGCTGAAGATCTCCTCCTCGAGCGTGCGCTGCGA
>JAGQRC010001136.1 GCA_020425835.1 Planctomycetota bacterium
GAGGATGCCTTCGCGGAAGGGCTGCGGGTTGGTGCCGTTGCCCTGCAGGAACACGCCGGTATTGAGCGGGCGCGCCTGCGAGACGTGCAGCACGAGGTCGTCGGCGCCGACCGAGCTGCTGCCGGTCGCGTACAGGATCGCGCCGAGGCCGATGGAGTTCTGGCAGCCCTCGCCCGGCCAGGACGTGTTGGCGCAGGGGCACGGGATCGTCGAGCCGTCGCCGAAGCAGGCCGGCGAGCCGGGGCCGCTGGAGCAGACGACGTCCGAGATCTCGAAGTCGTCCACCGCCGCCTCGACGATCGAGCCCCCGCCCGCGTCCTCGGCGACGAAGCGCATCACGACCTGGGAGCTCGCGCTGACGAAGTCGGTGATCGAGAGCTCGTGCCGGAACCAGCCGCCCGAGGTCTCGCCGCCGGTCGGGCCGACGGTCTCGACCGTCGTCCAGCTCGCGCCGCCGTCGTCGGAGATCTCGACCCGGAACACGTCCGCGTTCGGGTTGCTGCCCGCGGAGTTCGAGTACCAGCGCCAGTAGCTCGCGACGGGCGAGGCGTAGGTCGAGAGGTCGTACGTCGCCGTCCGCAGGGTGGTCTTCCCGCCGTCGACGTCG
>JAGQRC010001137.1 GCA_020425835.1 Planctomycetota bacterium
ATGCCGACGCCGATCTCGGCGATCGCGCCACCCTGCTCCGCGCCGACACCTACACCGAGGCGCTGCGCGCCTATGGCCGTCCGGTTCTGGTCCATGAGCCCACCTCGCACGCGGCCGAACGGTTCGTGCACCGCCTGCGAAAGACCGGCCTGGTCGCCGAGATCCTGCCGACCCCCACCTTCGCACTGCCGCGATCCGAGTTCGCCCGGTGGGCGGGAGGGCGGTCGCGGTTCCGGATGGAGGATTTCTACCGAGAGCAGCGGCGGCGCTTCGGGGTTTTGATGGACGCCGACGGCGAACCCGCCGGGGGGCGGTGGAACTTCGACGCCGACAACCGCGAGCCGCCCCCCAAGGGCCGGGCCACCCTCGAGGCCCCGCCGCCGTACTTTCCGGTCGAGGACGATATCGACGCCGGCGTCCGCCGCGATCTCGATGAGATGGGCCTCGACGCGGTCGGGGTCGACGGCCCCCGGTTGTTCCCGGTGACACCGGTCGAGGCGCAAGCCGCGCTGGACCACTTCGTCGAGCACCGGCTACCCCTGTTCGGCCGCTACGAAGATGCCATGCTCAGCGGCGACTGGGCCATGACGCACTCGCTGCTGTCG
>JAGQRC010001138.1 GCA_020425835.1 Planctomycetota bacterium
TCGCGTCGGTAGCGGGGCACCCGGCGTTCTGCCATAGTCGCGCCCATGCATCGCAGCATCTCGCCGCCCGCGCGCGTCCTCGTGACCGGCGGAGCTGGCTACCTAGGTTGTGTCTTGGTCCCGAAGCTCCTGGAGCGCGGCTACGAGGTTATGGTCCTCGACCTGCTGTGGTTCGGCCGGGAGCCGCTGTCGGAGTTCATCGACCACCCGCGGCTCGATCTCCGCGAGGGCGACATCCGCGATCAGGCGCTCGTCGACCAGCTGCTGGCGAGCTTCAAGCCCGACGCGGTGATCCACCTGGCCGCGATCTCGAACGACCCCAGCTCGGAGATCGACCACGAGCTGACGCGCAGCGTGAACCGCGTCGCGCTCGAGGGGGTCATGCGCGCGGCCAAGGCCCACGGCGTCGCGCGCTTCCTCTACGCCTCGTCGGCGAGCGTCTACGGCATCAAGGAGACCGAGGACGTCACGGAGGACCTGTCCCTCGAGCCTATTACGCTCTACGCTCGCTACAAGGCCGAGGGCGAGGACGTGCTCAACTCGCTCATCGACGAGGGCTTCTGCGGCGTCTCGGTGCGGGCCGCGACGGTCTGCGGCGTGTCCCC
>JAGQRC010001139.1 GCA_020425835.1 Planctomycetota bacterium
CGCGCAACTGCGCGACATCGGGCTTGACCGCCTGAGCGCGGAAGACGAGGCGCAGCGCCCGTTCTGGCAACCCTGAAGGGTTCCGCCCATCCCCGGCGGCTCCCTCTTCCTGGCCGGGCGTTTGCCCGGCCCTTTTTTTCGTATAAGGACAACAGCATGGCTGATTATACGCTGATCCAGGCCGATGCCTTCGCCGACCGTCTCTTTTCGGGCAACCCGGCCGCCGTAATGGTGCTGGACGCGCCCCTGCCCGACGATCTGATGCAATCCATCGCGGCCGAGAACAACCTGTCGGAAACCGCCTTTGTCCTGCGCGAGGGCGACGCGCTTTCGATCCGCTGGTTCACGCCGACAAGCGAAGTGCCCTTTTGCGGCCATGCGACGCTGGCCTCCGCCCATGTGCTGATGACGGAGTACGGGGTAAACGGCCCGGTCAGCCTTCAGACCCGCAAGGTCGGGACGCTGCGGGTGACAAAGTCCGCAGACGGGTATGAGCTTGACCTGCCCCGGATCGACGCCACCCCGCTGACCGACATCCCGCCCGTGCTGCAAGAGATCTTCCCTGGCGGCTGGCGCGCGGTCTTGCGGAATTTCGAGAATATGT
>JAGQRC010001140.1 GCA_020425835.1 Planctomycetota bacterium
AACTGGATGTCCACGAGCATCCCCCAAGGATGCCGTCCGCCGCGCCCCGTTCCGACCCGAGTGCCAGGCGCCCGGTCCGAGTGTCAAGCGCCCGGTCCGAGTGCCAGGCCTCATCCGAGTGCGTACTCGTACCCCGAGGTGGGGGTGAGCACTCGGATGGCGTTCCGCACTCGGGTGTGGGGGCTGCCACTCGGGTCGGACGGCAGGCACTCGGACGGAGGGCGGTGGGACGGGGGCGGCCGGTGGGTGCGGGCGGAGGGACTCGAACCCTCACTCCGAAGAACAGGAACCTAAATCCTGCGCGTCTGCCAGTTCCGCCACGCCCGCGTGGGGAGGTGCCAGCCTACTGCTGGCCACCGAGGGGCACCCATGCCGGCCACTGCGCGTCGGGAATCGCGATGGTGCCGCCGCTGCCATCGACGCCCACCACCTGCACGTCGGCCCCGTCGTCCGCGGTCGGTACGGTCATGGCCACTCGACGGCCGTCGGGTGAGAACCTGGCGCCGCCGCTGTTTGGGCCCACCCGGGTCTCCTGTCCGCTGGCGACGTCGACGACGATCGTGGCGCTGTCGTCCGGATCCGCGCAGGCTCGGCTGTAGACCA
>JAGQRC010000112.1 GCA_020425835.1 Planctomycetota bacterium
ACGTTCCGACCCGGCGAGCGAGTGACGGTCACGCTGTCGAGTAGCGTCTCGGCCGATGATTCCGGGACGACGCGGAATCTCCGGCCGTTCTCATACGAGTTCCGGATTCCCGGCGGGAGCTTCGACCAGCCGCTCGGCCCACCGACCGCTCCGTCACTCGTGGCGGGAATCTCGATCGGGAGCATCGTCGACCTCGAGGTCGGCGAGTTCTCGACCCTTCCGTTCACGCCGGGCAGTGAGATGGTTCTCCTCGAGTCCAGCGGGGCGCTCCGACTCTTGACCCAAGACGTCTCCGGCGCGTGGCATGCACAGGCGTCGATCGACGCCGCGACCGGCGCCTCGGGCGCGGCACCCGTCGGCATGACGCGCACCGACTTCGACCGGGACGGCAAGGCGGAGTTCATCGTTGTCTACTCCACCGGCCTCGTGCGCACCTTCCGCCTCGCCGATCTCCAGTTCGCGCCGGGGGTGGCGCTCAACGAACCGTTCACGACCGGGGTCACCGACTTCGTGATCACCGATTTCGATGCGAACGGGTTCCTCGACCTGGTGGTCACCGACGGCGGCGGGTTCTGGACCGTCGCTCAGCGCGATGTGCTCGATCCGCAGTCGCAGACCGGCGCGATGATCCGCGAGTTGCACCCCACGCGAGTGTCGGTCGACGGCGGCTTCCAGCGCGTCGAGGTCGGCGACTTCGAGGCGGACGGTCGTCCCGACCTCTTGCTCTCCGGCGCGACGGGTCACCGTGTCTTCCGCAACGCGAGTGGCTTCGAGTTCCAGGCCACGGGTTCGCTCGCCGTGGAGGGCGCGATCACCGGACCGCGCGTGGTCGACTTCGAGGGCGATGGGGATGTCGATGTGGTGGCGGTCTTCGGCTCCGCCGTCCGCGTCTTCGTCAATGGCGGAGCGGGAATCCCGGCGGACGGGAACTGGACCGTCGGTTTCAGCTATCCGATCCTCGACGACGTCACCAACCCGTCCGATGCCACCGACATCGTTCCGGAGGCGTTCGAGATCCGGAACATCGACGGCGATCGTGGAGGACTTCCGGATCTCGCCTTCTTCGATCTCGAGACCCGCCGCCTCGGTCTGTTCCGCCGGACTGCGGCGAGTCTGACGGCGGATGCGCTCCTCCGCGGTGCCGGGAGCATCCAGGCGTTCGACTTCACGTCGATCGAGATGCCCCGAATCGCGATCGCCGACCTGGGACAGGACACCGGGCTCGACCTGATCCTCTTCGGCAACGCCGTGGGATCCGAGGCTCCGCTCGTGTTCCAGAGCGCGGAAGGTGTCGTGGAGGTCAACGAGGCGGACTACGAGCTGTCCGTACCGTCCACGGTCACCGCGGATCTCACACAGCCGGATGACGAGTTCCGAGTCGTCGTGTCCGGAAGCTCGGCCACCGAGGTCGAGGAGATCGACATCGCGCTCAGTTTCGACTCCAACGAGCTCGAACTCGCCCGGATCGTGCGCTCCGCCACGACCTTTCCCGAAGCGACCGACGTCGATCTGACGGTCGACCTCGATGCGGGAACCGTGACGCTCGCGCCGCAGGTCTCGTTGGCAGGGCAGAACGATGTCCCGCTCGTCGAGTACGTGTTCCGGCTCGTCTCTCCCGAGCCCGGGAACTACTCGTACACCTTGCAGAGCCAATCCGGTTTCGCGCTGTCGTTCCTCCTCGAGAACGGCACCGAGGTCACGCCCGTCGTCTCCACCAGTGCGGGACAAATCGTCGCGGTCTCCACCGTCGATCCGGTCGCCAACCTGCAGTGCGAGCCGACCGGGTCCGATGAGGTCCTGCTGACGTGGACCAACCCGCCGGGCGGCTACGATCCGCTGGGAATCCGGATCACGCGCAACGGGGCCACCGTCGCCATTCTCACCGGTGCCGATGAGTCCTGGTCCGATGGCAGCCCGACGAGTGGGGGGGCGACCGAGGTCTCCTACGTGGTCGTCGGCGTTCGCGACGGCGTCTTCTCCCCGCCCGCGGAGTGCAGTCAGTCGATCCTTCCCGCACCGGTGATCGAGACCTGCGAGCGGTCGTCCGGGCAACTTCATCTGGCCTGGACCTCGGCGATCACCTACCAGAACTACGCGTTGTTCGTCGACGGCGGTCAGGTCGCTCTCCTGGCCGGCTCCGAGTCATCCCACGTGAGAACCATCAGCGATCACGGCCACACGATCTCTCTCGTCGGCTTGCTCGACACCGTGACATCGTTCCCCGCGATGTGCTCGCTCGACGATCTGCTGACGGGAGTGACCGCCAATCCGAAGAACGTGTCGCTGAGCTTCTCGACGGGGCAGGCCCGAGTCACGTGGTCCAACGGCGAAGCGTACGACAGCCTCACGGTCCGACGGATCTCGCCCGCGACCGGGACCACGATCGTGGGCGATCAGCTGCCCGGATCGACCGTGGCCTTCGTCGATCCCGAGGAGCTTCCGCCCGGGACCTACCGCTACTCGGTGATGGGCACCGTGTCTGGTGTCGACAGCGCCGCGATCGAATCGAATCCGGTCGATTTCGCGCTGCAGCCGCCGACGTCGTTGACGTGCTCGACCATCGGAGCGTCGGTGGTCCTGAACTGGAACCTCGGTTCCTCTCTCTACGAGATCCTCGATGTCTACCGAGATGGTGTCCTGCTGACCACGGTCGATCCCACGTCGACCACCTTCACCGATGACAGTGGTCCCTTGGACGGGTCGCACGAGTACTTCCTCCGCGCGACGATCGCACCCGACTCCGCGCCCTGTCTCGTGACGCTCGAGAATCGGCTCCGAGTGGAGAACACGATCACCACCGTCGGCCTGTCCGCCGCGATCGAGCTCACCGCCGACCTGCTGGAGTCGGTCGACACGTTCTCGTTCACCCTCGAGTTCGACACCGATCGGTTCACCTACGCGAGCCTTTCGGTGCCGGGCGCGCTTCCGACCGACCTGATGGTCGTCGGCCCGACCCCGATCGACGGCACGACCCGCGCTTCGATCGCGGTGACCGTGACGAACGTCCCGGTACCGGCCGGCGACGATGTTCTGCTGGCGCAGCTCTTCGGTGCGACGCCGGCCGACTTCGCCGCCGTCGGCTCGAGTCCGCTCGACGTGACCGCCGGGACACTCGGCGCGATCGATCCGACGCTCGTCGACGGAACCTTCACGGTGCGGGGTGACGCGGTGCTGGTCGGGGACTACACCGCGGTCGAGGGCGAAGAGCTCTTCGTGCTGGTGACGGGGACGTTCGACCAGGCGCTCACGGCCTTCACATTTGTCATGAACTTCGATCCCACCGTTGTCCAAGCCGAAGAGGTCATCTTCTCGGAGACGGTTTCCGGAGCGTTGGGGACCAGTTTCCTGGTCTCGAACATCGACAACGAGGAGGGCTTCGTCCAGGGAACTGCGCTCAGCATCACGCTCGGAACGCTCTCCCCGGCGATCGATCAATCTCTCGCGTTCGTTCGCCTCGTCGTCCAACCGGGCGCCGACGGACTGAGCACCGCGCTGGACTTCGACGTTCCCCACGCGTTCGTCGGGTCGGAGCTCTCGACTTCGTTCGCCACGGCGTCGGCGCAGACGATCGATCCCTTCACGGTCCCGGGCCTGGTCACCGTGGGTGTCGTCGATCCGGATCCGCCGGTCGTCGCCGCGTTCGATCCGACCTCGGGTCTCACCACGGGTGGCACCGAGGTGACGATCTCCGGCGAGTTCTTCACGCCGAACCTCGGCGTTGAGTTCGGAGGGGTGCCGGCGGCCGCAGTCGTCTTCATCGATGCGCAAACGCTCGTCGCCACGACGCCCACTGCGGCGCCCGGTGACGTGGCGGTCACCGTCGTGAGTCCCACCCTCGGTTCGTTCAGCGCACCGGGATCGTTCACGTTCGTCGAGCCGGCCCCGTTGGTCGTCCTCGACGTCGTGCCGTCGAGCGTCCTGCCGTGCTCCCCGACCTCGATCACGTTGACAGGGACCTCGTTCGACCGCGCGATGACCGTCACCTTCATCCTTCCCGACAGCCAGGAATTCCCCGGTGAGGTGGTCTCGGTCTCTTCGGATGGCCAGACGGCGAGCGTCACGACCCCGGATGTCGGTGCTCCGGCGACCCCGGTGATCGTTCGGGTCGACACCATCACCGCTTCGGCGGACTGGGCCGATCCGTTCTCGTTCAGCGACGAGTTCATTCGCGGCGACGTCGATCACGACGGCGACATCGATCCCGATGATCTGGCCTACCTCTCCGCGGCGTTCGGAGTGGGGCCGCTCCCGGGCATCCTCGACGCGGCCGACGTGAACGATGACGGGTTCATCCTGGTCGACGACTTGATCCGCTTGCAGGATTTCCTGACCGGGTCGATCGTGACGCTGCCGGCGCCGTTCCCGGACGCGGGTGTCGACCCGACCCCCGATGGTCTCACGACCGTATGTGACGCGGGACCGTGAGTCGCGCGGCTCGACCTGGTAGCCATTGAGAGTTTGCTCGAGGGGCGGAGCGGGGCTACTGAGCGGGTGGAACCCGTCCAGTGGCCCCGCTCTCCGTTCGCTCGTCCTCGCGCGCGAAGTCGGGGCGCGACTCTTGCTCACTCGTACGACACGCGTTCGTGGTGTGCGTCCGTGGCGACGCCGACGACGAGGTGTCTACGACGATGAGGACGGATGAGCCGAGGACCGTGGTCACCCCGCGAGCGCGCTGCCGCGATCGGGATCGACCGACTCAACGATGTCGAACTGCTCGCGATCCTGATCGGCACGGGTGTCGTCGGGACCGACGTCGCGGAGCTCGCCCAGCAACTCGAGAAGAGGGTCGGCGGCATTCGGGCGTTGTCCCGCTACGAGATCGCCGAGCTCCTCGAGTTCCCCGGGCTCGGACTCGCGAAGGCGACGCGGCTCGCGGCGGCCGTCGAGCTGGGGCGCCGGGTCTGTGAGCGGCGTTGGGAGAAGGGGGAACCCTTCACGTCGTCGCGTCGCGTCTTCGATCATTGCCACCTCAGGTTGCGCGACGAGCGTCGGGAGCGGTTCCTGGCCCTGTATCTCGATGTGCGCAACCGGCTGGTGGGCGAGGCCGAGATCTCGACCGGCTCACTGGTCGCGAGCGTGGTCCACCCGCGAGAGGTGTTCCGACCCGCGCTGAGTCTGTCAGCGGCGTCCTTCGTCTGCGTCCACAACCACCCCAGCGGCGATCCGCGCTGGAGCCCCGAGGATATCGCCATCACGCAGCGGCTGTTCGACGTCGGCTGTCTCCTCGGCATCGAGCTGATCGACCACATCATCGTCGGCGATGGCGCCTACACATCGTTCGTCGACGAAGGGTTGCCACCGTTCGACGCCGGGCGGCGGCCGGGGGGCCGGATCGATTGCGCCGTCGAGGGCGGTTTCGGGGGCTGGAGTCCAAGGGGGGAGGGGAACGAGCAAGTGTTTGACACCCCTGGGGCGAGTTGATAGTCTTCGCCGCCATGTGTCTGCGCGGACGGTAGTTACGTGCGACACTCGGACGCGGTGATTTCTCGGGAACGACGACCCTGAGGTGGACGATCGACTCCCGAGTTCGCCGCCGTCCCGGCCCGTTCCTCTCGACCCCTCCCGCTGGTTCGAGACAGCGTTCGAATCTCCTGCTCGGTTGAAGGCGCACCGGTGAGGCGAGCGATCATTTCCGACATTCACGGCAACGCCGTCGCGCTCCAAGCGGTGCTCGAGGACATTGCGTCGAAGGACTGCGATTCGATCTTCTGCCTCGGCGATGTGATCGGCTACGGTCCACAACCGCGAGAGTGCCTCGGGTTGTGCAAGGACCTCCAGCTCAATCTGATGGGCAATCACGAGGAGGCCGTGCTGTTCGAGCCGATCGGGTTCAACCCGAAAGCACGCGTCGCGATCGAGTGGACCAAGGAACAGCTCACGCTTCCGGAGTTCTCTCGCGACGAGAATCGAGCGCTCTGGGACTTCGTCGGGAGCATGCTCGAGAAGTACGTCGAGGATGACATCCTCTACGTCCACGCTTCACCCCGCGAGCCGATCCGCGAGTACATCTTCGTCTCGGATGTGAGGAACACCGAGAAGATGGACGAGATCTTCGCGGCGCTCGAGCAACCGCTCTGCTTCAACGGTCACACCCACACCGCGGGCGTCTTCACCGAGGACTACCAATTCCTTCCGCCCGCCTCCATAGGGAATCGCTACTCGGTGGGGGAGAAGCGGTCGATCGTCAACGTCGGTTCGGTCGGACAGCCTCGCGACGGCGATCCCCGGAGCTCGTACGTGATCTTCGACGGGGAGACGATCGAGTTCCAGCGCGTCGCCTACGACGTCGAGAAGACCATCCAGAAGTTCCGAGAGAACTCCACCCTGCCCGAGTACCTCGCGCTGCGGCTGATCGACGGCCGTTGACCGACTGAGCTCTCGGGCTTCGATTCCGGCCCTTCATCGCCACCCGCCTTCGAGCAACGGAGCCACGGCACGCTCATGGATACCGAAAAGCGTCTCGTACTGGCCATCGTCCTTTGCGTGGCGATCTTCATGATCTTCACCCTGAACCCGTCGCGTCGAGCCACACCTCCGAAGGCGCCGCCGCAGGGAACGACGACCGAGTCCACCACTTCGGATGTCGTGGACCCGTCGGGAACGGGAACGGCGACGCCAACCGGAACCGGTCCCGATCCCGCGGCTCAGCCCGAGGTCGCGCTCTTCCCACACGACGAAGACCTGCATCTCGCCTCGGACAAGGTCCGACTCGAGCTGACGACCGAGGGCGCCAGTGTCCAGCGGGTGATCCTCCCGGACTACCACGAGTCGGATCTGACCTCCCCACTCACCCTCGTCGGTCCCGAGCTCCGCTCCGATCGCGCGCTGCTCGTGTCGTCCGGGACCACCCCGTTGGACCGCGTGGACTGGGAGGTCGTCGCGCAGTCCGATGACCGAATCGAATTCCGTTACCCTCTCGGTCAGGGCGAAGTCCGCAAGCGCTACTCGTTCCACCCCGATGAACCCTACTTGTTGCACGTGGACGTCGAAGTCCGCGATACCTCACTCGACTACGAGATCCTCGGACCCGAGCGGGTCCGCTTCGACGCCGGCTCGCGGCAGTCGAACCAGGCGGTCACCGGACTGGGTACCGGGGAGTTCGAGGGCGTGGAACGCGTCGGCGTCGGGCTCGTCCCCACCGTGCGGGCCGAGGATGCGCGGACCGACGTGCTCTGGGCCGGCCTCGAGAGCAACTACTTCGCATTCATCGTTCGGCCTCTCGGAGTGGACGGGGCCAAGCGCGTCGTCTCGGGCAGCAATGACGAGGGGCTCAAGTCGGAGGCCGGTCCCAACAACAAGAAGGGGATCCAGTCCTATCCCTATCGGGTCGGCTTCCACGTCCCGAATCCCGGGAAGACGGATTCGTTCGAGGTGTTCATCGGTCCCAAGGACCCGACTCTACTCCACGTGTACGAGGAGCGGGGCTACCCCGAGCTCGTGTACTACGGTCGGTACATCGGGTTCATCGTGCGGATCTTCCTCGCGCTGCTGCGCTTCTTCCACGGGTTCACCGGCTCGTGGGGGGTCGCGATCATCGGCCTGACGTTCATCGTCAAGTTGCTCCTGCACCCGATCAACAAGCGCAATCAGGGGATGATGCAGCGCCAATCGATCCGGATGAAGGAGCTGCAGCCCAAGATGGACAAGATCAAGGAGCAGCACCGCAACGATCCGACGCGCGCGACCCGCGAGATCCAGCAACTGATGCGCGACGAGAACGTCAACCCGTTGGCGCTGTTCGGCGGTTGCCTGCTGATCTTCCTGCAGCTCCCGATCTGGATCGGGCTGATCAGCACGTTCACCCTGGCGATCGAGCTGCGTCAGCAGCCGTTCCTCTACATCGCCGACCTGACGCAAGCCGACCACCTCTTCCCGCTCGGCCTCACCCTGCCGTTCATCGGGAGCCACTTCAATCTGCTCCCGATCCTCTACGTGGCGCTGACGTTGATCAACCAGAGGATGATGCCGCGTTCGAGCGATCCGCAGATGCAGCAGCAACAGAAGATGATGACCATCATGATGGTCGCCTTCGGGTTCATCTTCTACAGCTTCTCCTCGGGGCTCCTCGTCTACTTCATCACGTCGGCCGCGTTGGGGATCATCGAGCAACGGATCATCCGGGCGGAGTTGCGACGCGAGGGCATCGTCACCAACTGAAGCGCGAGTGCCGATGGTCGATCCCCGAGCTCCAGAGCCGATCGCCGCGGTCGGGACGCCGTTCGGTTCGGGGCCGGTCGGTGTGGTCCGCGTGAGTGGCAAGGGCTGCATCGAGATCGTCGAGCGTTGGCTCGCGGTCCCCTCGATGGAGGCGCGCCGCCCCGTCCTGGTCCGGATCCCGGTCGGGCGGACCACCGCCCCGGGTTGCGCGGTCGCGCTTCGGGCGCCCGCGTCCTACACGGGAGAAGATTGTC
>JAGQRC010001141.1 GCA_020425835.1 Planctomycetota bacterium
TGCCGGTTAGAAGCACCTTCATTGTTCTGCTCTTCCGAGGCCTGTCACCACACGCGCACCTCGGGAATGGGCACCACAAACTGGCCGCCCCAGGCGCGAATCGCCGCCATCTGCTGTGCTATTTCATCCGCCAGATTCCAGGGCAATAGGAGCAGGTAG
This sequence comes from Planctomycetota bacterium, assembly GCA_020425835.1. Next base: position 160 of record JAGQRC010001141.1, read on the forward strand.
TCCGGTTGGGTTTGGAAAATCCGCTCCGGCGGATGGATGGGAATGTGGGTGCCGGGGGTGAATTTACCCTGCTTATACAAACTGCGGTCGACCGTGTAGTCGAGGAAGTCGCTGCGGATGCCGGCATAGTTCAACAGTGTGTTGCCCTTGCCCGGCGCGCCGTAGCCGACGATCCGTTTGCCGGCGCATTTGGCGTTGAGCAAAAACTGCAGCAGCTTCCGTTTCGTCTCGTGCACCCGCTGCTGGAAAGCGGTGTATGTCTCCAAAGTGCCGAAGCCGAGTGCCAACTCCCGATCGCGCAGTTCGGCTACGCGCGCGGCTACCGGGAGCGCGCCGTATTCCGCATGGCGCGCGTAGATGCGCAGCGAACCGCCGTGCGTGGCAAGCTCTTCGACGTCGAACAGGGTCAGGCCATGGCGCGCAAAAGCCTGCTCGACC
>JAGQRC010001142.1 GCA_020425835.1 Planctomycetota bacterium
CGGAGTAAATGGCGGGCGATGGGGGGGGATCCGAGCCCCCTAAATCCGCGCAGGCCTCCGCGAACGCAGCGTCTCCCTCGTCTTACAGTGCCTGGCTCGTGGGCCGGAACAGGATCTCGTTTATGTCCACGGCATCCGGCTTAAATTTTATATTCTTCGTCGGTTACCTTTTCCATCCACTCTACGGCCTTGCCGTCCAGCCGCTCCTGAACGGCGATGTGCGTCATGCCCGTGGTTGCCGTCGCCCCGTGCCAGTGCTTCTCGCCGGGCGGGAACCATATCACGTCACCAGGCCGTATTTCTTCCACGGGCCCGCCCAGGCGCTGTGCCCAGCCGCTCCCTGACGTTACGATTAATGTCTGTCCCAGCGGGTGTGTATGCCATGCGGTCCGTGCGCCGGGTTCGAACGTAACGAGCGCCCCGGTAACCCGGGCGGGATCAGGCGCCTGGAACAGGGGGTCGATACGTACAGCGCCGGTAAAATACTCTTCGGGTCCTTTGCCGGAGGGCTGTGTGCCGTTTCTTTTGATATCCATTTCTATATCTCCCGTTACTGTTTTGTCCTATGCTTATCAGTATAATCGTCCAATAGTAT
>JAGQRC010001143.1 GCA_020425835.1 Planctomycetota bacterium
GGCCCGGGCATGCACCACCTGCTCATATTGTGCCGGGGTGATCGAGGGTCCCTGGTTGGAGCAAAATTTATCGAACAGCATCACCAGCGCCTGGGAGATCTCCTGATGGTGCCGGCCTTCAATCATGTAGCGGTGCAGCATGAACACCACCTCGCCGTTCTGCAACAACGCCATACAGGGGGAAGACGGGGGAAAATCGCCGAGGTATTTTTCCCGAAGATAAGCCACCGCTGCTTTATCCTGCCCGGCAAAAGCGGTCACCAGCCGGTCCGGGATCACATGGTGCTGCAGGGCAGCGCAGACACCGGGTCGGGCGCTGCCGGCGGCGCAGCCGCACACCGAGTTGATCATCAGCAGCACGGTTTTGTCATCCTGCTGCCCGACCAGGCGATCGACGTCTTCCGGGGTTGACACTTCCTCAAAACCCACTGCAATCAGCTCGTCGCGCATCGGCTGCACCGCCTCCGGATCGTAAGTGGGTTGGTTGTTCAATATATTGAATGCAGACATGGATATTTCCTCATTTTTTTATGAATTCGATTGTGATTGCCATTTTGTGTGTGGGATGATTTTTGAGAGTTTTTGGTTATTG
>JAGQRC010001144.1 GCA_020425835.1 Planctomycetota bacterium
GGAAAACCAGGCCATGTTACCGGTCAGGATCAATCACGCACGGTGAAATTTGCGCATTGGCTGAGAAACTTTACCGGGTTGCGGAAAAATACCTGGTCGATGGTATCTTCATCATAGCCGCGGCGGCGCATTTCCTGGGCGGCATAGGGGACGGCCAAGGGCACGCTGACTCCCCAGTCACAGGCAGAATTCATCCAGAGCCGGTCTGCGCCATAATGTTCGAGGATGTCGATGGCTCGCGGCGACGTGCACTTGGATTCCGGATACAGGGTAAGTCCGCCCCACATGCCTGCGTCCATCACGTATTTCGCGGTGTGTTCCTCGACGTGGTCGATCAATACCCGGCCCGGATCGATGCGGGAATCGTTTTTTATCAGATCCACGATCAGACGCGTGCCTTTCAGCTTGTCCTCCAGATGGGGTGTATGCACCAGGATCAACTGGTTATATTCCGCCGCCAGGTTTACGTGCTCTTCCAGAATCGTCAGTTCGTTGCGGCTGTTCTTGTTCAGTCCGATCTCCCCGATTCCCAGCACATTTTTCCTGTCGAGGAAATCCGGGATCATGGAAATGACTTCTCGTCCCAGAACG
>JAGQRC010001145.1 GCA_020425835.1 Planctomycetota bacterium
AGGACGTGCCCGAAGGCGAATTCAGGTCCGAACCATGCTCCTTTTCCATAGCCCACGGTCAGTGGGCCTTTTTCCCGTCCGGGAGTGGTGGTGTACACCCAAACATCGTTGCGGACGATCCAGTTCCCATCTGCATCCAACAGGTGCCGGTATTTCGCCACGGTGTCCGGGTGGGTGGCCAGGTAACGGAGGCCTCCCAGGCCCCCTTTGATTTCCTGAGGCGATCCCTTTGTATTGGGATCGAAGTCCGGATTGCGTCCGTACTCGACCTTTCCGTGCCCCTCCATGTTGGACTGCCCGGCCAGGATGAAGACCTTGACGGTGGGTTCTTTTGCAACGGCCACAACGCAGGTTGTTGCCACCAGTGCCATTGCGGCCATTCGGGTGAAACTCTTCACACACGTCTCCAATGATTGTTTTACCGATCGCTACCGGATGGCCGCAGTTCCATCCCGGGGGCGCATTTACAAGGAGGGTTCCATATACCTTCAGAATTGGATTTGCACGGAGAAAGAAAGTCCCGGCTTATGCCGTTTCCGCTCTTCCATTGACCTTTGGCACATTCGCTTTATGGATAGCTGTCTTTTTTCG
>JAGQRC010001146.1 GCA_020425835.1 Planctomycetota bacterium
TTGCCATCGCCAAAAAATACCATGTTTTTCCAATCGCTATTGCTTTGAACCTGCCCGAAAAGGTACTGCTGGAACGAAACGACGCCCGCCCGAACCGGCAATTGGGAGCCCACGTCATCCGCAATCACCGGCTGGCGCTGAAGCGTTCTTTCCGCAGCCTGAAAAAGGAAGGGTTCCGCTACTTTTTCGAACTCCGGAGCGCGGAAGAAATAGAGCATGCCGTTGTCGAACGCCAGAAACTGTGGACGGATAAAAAAGAACTCTCCGGCCCGTTCGACATCATCGGCGATGTACACGGCTGCTTCGATGAGCTGAAAGCCCTGCTGCAGCAACTGGGGTACCGAATCACCCGCCACCGGGACAGGGATCGCAACTTCGGTTACACCGTCAGGCCTCCCAAAGGCCGAATGGCGCTTTTTGTCGGCGACCTCATCGACCGCGGCCCGGCCTCCGGCGAAGTGCTCCGGCTGGTGATGTCCATGCAAAAAAGTGGCGCGGCCCTCTGCGTTTGTGGCAACCACGACGCCAAACTGCTGAAGAAGCTCAACGGTAAGCAGGTCCAACTCAAACACGGCCTGGCGGAGACGTTG
>JAGQRC010001147.1 GCA_020425835.1 Planctomycetota bacterium
GCAGTGGGTGCGCTGCCGGCGGCTCGCCGAGCTGGGTGCGCTGCGCATGCTCGAGCCGGAGCAGGCGATGCAGCCGCACGTGCTCGCGGCGGCGATCCGCGCCGCGTTCGACGACCCGTCGTCGCCGCCGCGCATCGCGTGCGACGGGGCGGAAAGCGCCGCCCGTCTCTGCCTCGCCGCGCGGCGCCAGTGCCGCAGCGAAGCGCCCCTCATGCGACTCGGCTGAGCCGGAGAGACCCATGCACATCGGCTACGTGTTGAAGAAGTTCCCGCGCGCGTCGGAGACGTTCATCCTGAACGAGATCCTGGCGCTGCAGCGGCAGGGCGTGGAGGTCACCGTGTTCTCGCTGCACAAGGCGGATGACGGCGTGTTCCACCCGGGCCTCGCCGAGCTGCAGCGGCCGGTCGTCTACCTGACGCCGCGGCGCGCGGACACCTGGCTGCAGTGGCTGCGTGGCAACGTGGACGAGCTCGACGTGCTGCTGCCGCCGATGGTCGCGCAGCTGCAGGACATGCTGCGCGCCGGCCGCGAGGACGTCTGGAGCGTGCTGGGCCTGGCCAGCGTAGTCGCCGAGGAGGCGAAGGC
>JAGQRC010001148.1 GCA_020425835.1 Planctomycetota bacterium
CGGGACGATCCCGATCAATTGCAACGGATCCTGGTGCCGACACCCACAGGCGTGCAGGTACCCTTGGGTGAATTGGTCAACGTGGAATACGAACGCGGTCCGCAGATGATCAAGAGCGAGGACACCTTCCTGGTCGGCTATGTGCTCTTCGACAAGCGCGAAGGATACGCCGAAGTGGATGTGGTGGAGTCCGCACAACGCGCCATCCAACAACGGATGGATGCCGGTGAATTGGCCATGCCCGCCGGTGTGAGCTACCGCTTCAGTGGCAGCTACGAGAACCAGGTACGCGCCGAGAAACGCCTGTCGATCGTGGTGCCGCTGGTGCTCATGATCATTTTCCTCATCCTCTACTTCCAGTTCCGCAGTGTGTCCACTTCGCTCATGGTCTTCACCGGCATCGCGGTCGCGTTCGCCGGTGGCTTCATGATGATCTGGCTCTACGGACAGGACTGGTTCCTCAATGTGGACATCGCGGGTTCCAACCTGCGGGAGCTGTTCCAGATGCACACCGTGAACTTGAGCGTGGCCGTTTGGGTGGGTTTCATCGCGCTCTTCGGGATCGCCACCGATGACGGCGTGCT
>JAGQRC010001149.1 GCA_020425835.1 Planctomycetota bacterium
AGCTTCTGGGCGGTCCGGATCGCCGCGGCATTGAGCTTGGCATTGCGCTTGCCCACGGCCCGCAGCGCCATGTTGACGGCCTTCTTGACGTAGTCGCGCTCGTCCGTGGCTGCCCTCTCGATGAGCTCGAGTCCGTCCAGGAATGCCTGATCCGGTGCGTCCTTGTCGTGAACGCTCAGGCTCCAGAGCATCGCGAAGGCGGCGCGCCTGGTGAACTCGGGTTTCGCCTTGGCCCATTGCGCCACCTTCTTCCAGGCGTGCTCGGTCCGGTCGAACAGATGAAAGCACGCCGTGTCGACGATCGCCCAGTTGTCGAAATCGGACACCCAGGTGTTCATCTGGGACGCGGTCACCGCGGTCGGATCATCGACCATGGTCGCCAGCATGCGGGCCTCGTAGCGGCCGGTACCCCATAGTTCCTGCGCGAGCCGGTGGTCGCTGCCGATCTGCTTGGCGTACTTCTTCAGCTCCCCGACCGTCACTCCGAACGGTTGCGTCGCCACGATCCCGTAGCGAGCGAGCTCCTGGATCTGCTTCTTGGTGCCGCGCGCGGTGAGCCAGCGGAGCACCTCCGCGAGCGTCA
>JAGQRC010001150.1 GCA_020425835.1 Planctomycetota bacterium
GCCGCCGACGGCATGCGGGCACTGGCCGCAGCCTCCGACGCGCAAAGTGGCTGGGCGTCCACCGCTCCACGCATGCGCAGCGACATCCTGCGACGCGCCTACGAGCTCATCTTGGAGCGCCAGGAGGATCTCGCCATTCTCATGACGCTGGAGATGGGCAAGCCGCTGAGCGAGGCCATGGGTGAGGTCTCGTATGCCGCGGAGTTCTTCCGGTGGTTCTCCGAGGAGGCGGTGCGAATAGACGGCGGTTTCGCGACCGCCCCGAATGGCCAGGGCAGGCTACTCGTCATGCGCCAGCCCGTCGGGCCCTGCCTGCTCATCACGCCGTGGAACTTCCCGCTCGCGATGGGGACGCGCAAGATCGCGCCGGCGCTCGCCGCGGGCTGCACGGTCGTCGTGAAGCCTGCCGCCCTCACCCCGCTGACAACGCTCGCGTTTGTGAAGCTGCTCGAGGAGGCTGGGCTGCCGGCAGGCGTCGTGAACGTGCTCACGACATCCTCGTCCGGCGCAGTGTCGAAGCCGATTTTTGCCGACTCGCGTCTTCGCAAGCTGAGCTTCACCGGGTCGACCTCGGTGGGCGTC
>JAGQRC010000113.1 GCA_020425835.1 Planctomycetota bacterium
TCGTCGAAGAAGTAGGGTGTCAGACACTGCAACTTGTCTTCGTACGTCGCCGGCTCGCGCAGCCAGAGCGCGGCCGCCACGGAGCTGAGCAGCGAGTTGCCGTCCTGTGGCGTGAAGCAGAACCCGTAGACGTCGTGACCGTCGACGACGCGCAACGAGTCGCGCGGGATCACGGTCTGGTTGAGGATTCGACCGAAGAACCCGTGGTCCCGACCGAACGAGAAGACTTCGTTGGCCGAACGCTTGTAGGTCAGCGCGAGCCGGTCGTTGGCCTCGATCCGCTTCAGCAACGTCTCCGTGTCGGTCGGCTTCTCGACGCGGATGTGGAACCGCACCAGGTGCATGTACTGGCTGTTCACCTTGCAGGCGCTCGAGAAGAGATTCTGGAAGTCGTATCCGAGCGTCGCGAAGAGGTGGCTCGCGTCCCTCGCGTGGTGGGTGCCGAAGTGCGCATCACCATGCTTGCCGACCTGCGGCGACGGCAGGAAACTCCCCTCCTGACTGACGTCGTTCGCGCGGCGGATGCAGACGAAGTCCGCGCTCGACAGGTTCTCCGGTCCTCCGTCGTCGAGCGCGAAGGTCGTGATGAGCGCGGCGAGGTTGTGCGTGTTGCAGCTCACGACTTGGATGAAGTGGTCCTCACCGGGAATCAGCGCGGCGTCGTTGATGCCCCGCGCGTACATCTTCCCGAAGCCGAACTCCGACCCCTGCGCGATGAAGCCCTTGACGCTCTTCGCTAGATCGTAGTGTTTCTTCTTGTTCTCGAGCCCGGCGCCGGACGGCGTGCAGTCGATCACCACGGTTGCCCGCTCGATCGCCTCCTCGGTCTCGAAGGTGGGCTTCATGCCCATCTCTTCGAACTCTCGGCGCCGATCCGCCCCGGTGGCCAAGAGGGCACCGCGCTTCATCAGGTCGACGACCTTGGAGCGGTCGCCGAGCAGCGGCGTTCGTTTGTTGAAGGTGACCTCGTCGACCCCCAACTGTTCGCGAAAGTGAGTCAGTAGTCCGATGAGCGGCTCACCGATGGTGCCGGTGCCGATCACGTGAACGATCATGGTCATGGGAGACTCCTCGGGAGAGGGATGGGCGAACTGCGTGCCAGTTCGCGTCCGCGACGTCCGGCGTCGCGACCCAGCAGTCCGGGGGCGGAGGTCCTCGCGCCCGAGCGGGGAGTTCTCGGCCCGCTCCGCCAGCCTGCCGAAGTCGGATTGTGCCCGAAGTCGCGCACCGCGTGAACGCCGCCGGGGAACATCTCGCGGACATTCCGGAGAAACCCCGAGAGCGCGGAACCGGCGCTTCCGAGGGGGAATCCCGCACGATCGCGGACTACATTCCGCGACGAGGAGTGGGAGAGGAGGGTCGAGTTGCAGCCCATCGTCGCGTGTCGGGACCTCGGACGTCGATTCGACGCGGCGGGACGCACGGTCGCGGTGCTGTCGGGCATCGATCTCGAGGTCCTTCCGGGCGAATTCGTGGCGATCGTCGGCCCTTCGGGGAGCGGGAAGTCGACGCTCCTCGGACTCCTGGCCGGACTCGACCGGCCAACCTCGGGCGAAGTGGTCATCGCCGGCCAGCGTCTCCGCGATCTCGGCGAGGCCGCGCTCGCCGCGCTCCGTCGAGATCACATCGGCTTCGTCTTCCAGTCGTTCCAACTCCTCGACAACCTGACCGCACTCGAGAACGTGTTGATCCCTCTGGAGCTGCTGGGCACCGTCGACGCCGACCGCCGCAGCCGCGAACTGCTCCGCGAAGTCGGTCTCCAGGAGCGACTCGGTCACTACCCGAGCCAACTCTCTGGCGGCGAGCAGCAGCGGGTGGCGATCGCACGCGCGTTCGGGACTCGACCCGCGCTCCTCCTCGCGGACGAGCCGACCGGCAACCTCGATCGCGAAGGTGGCTTCCGCGTGCTCGAGTTGCTCCTCGACCTCCGCGCCGCCGAGAACACCGCGCTGATCCTGGTGACCCACGATCCCGAGATCGCGGCGCGAGCCGATCGAGTCGTTCGTCTGGAATCGGGGCACATCGTCGCCGAGAGCCCGCCGAACGAGACCACCCCGACAGACGAGGGTTCCTCGCGATGAGTCCGGGCTTCATCGCTCGACTCACCTGGCGAGAGGCGAGGGGTGCCAGCGGCCGGCTGCTCTTCTTCATCGCCTGCCTCGCCACTGGCGTCGCTGGCGTGGTCGGGGTCTCCGCGCTGGTCGACGACATTCGCGCCACACTCCGGGGGCAGGCGCGCGCGCTTCTCGGAGCCGATCTCGCCGTGGAGTCGCGACGCCCGCTCGCGGCGGAACTCGATGCATTGGTCGCGGACGACGTGGCGGATCGGGCCGACATCATCGAGCTCCCGACGATGGCGACCGCCGACGATCCCGATTCCGCGGCGGGGCTCATCGAGTTGTGGGCCATCGAGGGTGGGTTCCCGTTCTACGGAACCGTTGCGCTGACGCCGCGAGCGGTATCGCTCCCGACGGTGCTCGCCTCCGACGCGATGGTTGCCGTGGCGCCGGAGCTCCTCGCCGAGCTCGACCTCCACGTCGGAGACACGCTTCGCATCGGAGGAGAACCGTTCCGAATCGCCGCGACGATCGACGCCGCGCCGGAGCGACTCGACTTCTCATGGTCTCTCGGTCCCCGGGTGATCGTGTCGCGCGCCGGCTTGGCGCGCACCGAGCTCCTCCGTTTCGGGAGCCGCGCGCGCTACCGAGCGCTGTTTCGGATCGAACCCGAGGCGCTCCCTCGACTCACGACCGTGAAGCGGAAACTCGAGCGCGATCTCCCGAACGCCGCCTACGCTCGGATCGAGACCTTCGAGGAGGCCCAGCCCGTCGTGCGCGAAGCGATCGGTCGTTTCGAGCGATTCCTCGGACTGGTCGCTCTGTTGTCGCTCCTCCTCGGCGGGCTCGGCATCGCGCAGGTGATCCGGGCTTGGCTGGCGGGCCGTCATGCGGCGATCGCGACGCTGCGGTGTCTCGGCGTTCCCCCGAGCGGCATCGTCGTCGCATACCTCACGCAAGTCGCGGTGTTCGCAGCCGTCTCGGGGGCCATCGGAGCGGTGATCGGCTCGATCCTCGCGGACATGCTACCGCGCTGGATCGGCGGCGAGTTCGCAGCGGTGACGACCGGAGGCCTCCATCTCCGCTCGATGCTCGACGGCGCAATGCTCGCCGTGTTGATCGCCGTCGGCTTCGGCATCACACCACTCCTCCGCGTCTGGGAGGTCCCTCCGATCCGAGTCCTCCGGTCGACGGCCGAACCCCTTCCGACCTCTTGGACCCTCCGTGTCGCCGGTCCGATCACCCTGCTCCTGACCCTGACGGGTGCCGCACTGTGGCAGACCGGGCGACCCGGCTTCGCGATCGCCTTCGCCGGTGCGCTCGGCGCCGTCACCGCCCTCGCCTACGCCGCCGCCCGCACGGTGACCGGGTTCTCCTCTCGACTGCCTCGACACTGGTTCGGGCCGGTGATCCGAACCGGACTCGCGGCGCTGGGTCGACCGAGCGCCGGAACGGTGGGCGGCATCGTCGCGCTCGGTCTCGGTGTGCTCGTCGTTCTCACCTTGTCGCTGGTCGAGAACCGACTCGGAGACCGACTGCGCTCCGCGCTGCCCGCCCGCGCTCCGAGCACGTACTTGTGGGATGTCCAGCCGGACCAGTGGCCCGATCTCGAGCAGAGGCTCGCCGAGATCGAGACGGAACGGGTCGAGCTCATCCCGCTCGTGATGGCGCGACTCCGAACCGTGGATGGCCGCTCGGTCGACGATCTCATCGAGGGCGCCGACGGTCGACGGCGTTGGTTGCTGACCCGCGAGCAACGGATCACCTGGATCGACGAGCTCCCACCCCACCAGCGGATCGCCTCCGGCGACTGGTGGACCGACGAGCAGCCGCTCCGTTCGCTCAGCCTCGAGCGGGACTTCGCGGAGCAGATCGGTGCGACCGTCGGATCGACGGTGGAGTTCGACATCGACGGGGTCCCTCTGTCGTTTCACGTCAGCAACCTGCGCGACGTCGATTGGCAGAGCTTCGGCGTGAGCTTCTTCATCGTCGCTCGTCCCGGATCACTCACCGGAGTGCCACAAACGCGGATGGTCGGCGTGCGCCTGGAGCCCGGGCCCGAGATGGCGCTCCAGGCTCGGCTCGCGCACGAGTTCCCGAATGTGACGGTGATCCGCGTGCGCGGAATCCTCGCTCGCGTGCGCACGATCGTCGACACACTGGCGATCGGCGTTCGACTCCTCGGATCGTTCGCGATCGTCGTCGGGGTTCTGATCCTCGGAGGCGCGGTCGCCGCGACACAAGCTCGTCGTCGACGGGAGGTCGCGCTCCTCTTCGCGCTCGGCATTCGAGGACGCCAGATCGCGAGCCTGCTGTTCGCCGAGTTCTTCGTGGTGGGATGCGTGGCGGGAGCGGTCGGAACGGCAGGCGCCTACGGTCTCGCGTCGTTGGCGATGGACACCCTGCTCGACCTGCGCGGCTCGTTCTCGGTGGTGGCAGCTCCTCTGGCCATCGCCGGCGCCGCGCTCCTCGCCTCGATCGCGGGGCTACTCGCCGTGCTCCCGGCGCTCCGCACATCGCCACTGACGATCCTGCGATGACCGGAAAGCGGAAATGCTCGCCCCCTCGGCGGGCTCATCGGTAGGCTGAAGCCATCGCTCGGCGTGGAATAAGCCGGGCCGCGGCGAGAACGCCGCGACCCGACGAGGGTAAAGAGTCGAATCGGTAAAGAGCAACGAAGAGAAAGTGATTGCGACGCGGGCGTTTGCCGCGCCGACGACGAGTTGGTGTCTCGTCACCCGGCGTTGGACTCCGCGGCCGGCGGTTTTTCGATTTTCGAGAATCCCCGATCGACCCCGACCACGCGATCCCGAGGAAACACCAACCCGAGGGGGGAAGGCTCAACCCCGGGTAAGGAGAGTTCCATGAAGCCAAGGCTGCTTCTCGCGGCTGCGTTGTGTCTCGGTATCTGCGCCGGCACGTCACACGCCGTCGATCCCATTTCACCGGTGCAGATCTTCGACGGGTCCTACACCATTCCCATCCGACCTCTCGGCGATGATCCGACGCCGTCGATCTCACGAACCATCGCGGGGCTGGTCGACGCCGACGAGAACATCGATTGCGTCGTGCTGCAGAACGGTCGCCCGGTGCTCTACACCGCGCCCGGACTCTTCGACGCTCCGATCCCGTACCCGGCCGCCACCGCCGGAACGGCGGACATCGCTCTGATCCGGACCGGGCTGTCGGCCGAGCTCCTCACCGTCAACGGGGACGGCCTGGTCGGCTGGACGCTGAGCGACGGCGTCTTCACCTCGCGTCAGCTCGGGACCGTGGCCGACTGGGCGACGGTCGAGCAACTGCGCTGCGCGGACGTGAACGGCGATGGTCGTCGGGATGTCATCGGGTACAAGTGGAAGAACGGGCACAAGCTGCTCGTGCTGCTCGATGAGGGTCTCCCCACCGAGAGCCTCATCGAGATCTCGATCGGCCGCGAGCCGTTGGCCATCGTGCCGTTCCAGCGAACGACTCAGAAGAAGTACATCGCGGTCCTCACGACGCTGGGTGTCGGCGTCTACCACATCACTCCTACGGGCTCGATCCAGCTCACCGACTACTTCCTGCAGACCGCGACCGACGGCGCGATGACGGCCGTCGACTTCGGGAGCGGCGTCGAGCAGCTCGCCTGGATCTACCGCGAGAGCGGGACCGAGAAACTCCGATTGATCGAGAACGACCAGGGCGCGCTCACGCTCGGGGCCACCGCGCTCGACATCGGGAGTCTCGAAGTCGTCGCTGCCCGCGCTGCGGACGTGGACGGGAACGGCAGTGACGATGTCGTGCTGACGCACCGCTCGAGCTACACGCTCGAGATCTTCCTGAGCGACGAGAACGATGCGTTCGGGTTGGACGCCTTGCACCACCGCACCCTGGCGCTCAGCGGTGGCGACGCGTCGGCCAACGAAGGATGGGTCGCCATCAGCGACTTCGATGCCGACGGAGACCTCGACGCCTTCTGCCCCGCGAGCGAGGACTTGGTCGTCCACATCGTCGAGAACCTGACCGTCGTGGCCGAGCATCAGTACCCCATCATCGACGATCTCAGCTTCGGCTACGCGGTGCCGGGCTACCCGGACAACTACCTGCGCGTGACCTTCCGGCTCCCGGTGCCGCCCGACGAAGAGGAAGAGGAGCCCGGCGATGTGGAGGTCGTCCCGGATGGGGCAACTCACTGGGAGGTGATCTGTTGGCGGAAACAGTCGCTGCCGACCCACACGGGGTTCCTGGGGGACCGGTACCTCCTGGCTCTCGACGCCCCCGCGCCGACCGAGATCATCGTGGCCCTCGCCAACGAGACCGGTCCCTCTCTCGTCCTGCCTTCGATCTACTTCTGGACCGCCCGCTACGTGGAGGCGGACCTCGGGGATCCCGATCTGCCCACGCTGAAGGGGTTCCCTGCGTCGGTGCACGGCTGGACCACCGACGACGACCCCTCGGAGCCCCTCCTCGAGTACCTGACCGGACTGCCGGGTTGGATCGCCACCAACGAAGTGCCGATCGAATGGGGAAGCGGAAGCCTCCCGCCCCCGCATCCGCGCGACACCACCAACGACACCGAGGTCAAACCCATCCCGGACTTCGATGATGACCCTCCGCCCAACGACAACGGCGGGAACGGCAACGGGCACTGAGGCCCTCGCCTTCGGGCCGCCCGCGCGGCCCGATTGCGTTTTCGAAAGTGAGCCCCACCCTCGCCGATCGCTCGGGCGCTGCGAATGCGAAGCCGGTAGGATCGCCGCGACGAGCCTCTCCGGGAACCGGGTCGAGTCCTCGTCGAGCGGATGGGTCGCTCCCAGAAACCGAGAACCCGTCCCTGGAGGACGGCCATGGCCGGGCGTGGCGACACGAACGGTCGGGGGAATGAGCCTCCAGGGTAAGGAGACCTGACATGAGACGCCTCATCGTGGCGTTGTGCCTGCTGTCGTGCGGCACCGCCCGACTTCTCGCCGTGGATCCCGTGGTGCCGATCAGCGTCCAGTACGCCTACGAGATTCCGATCCGGAACCACGGGACGCCGACCGATCCCGCGATCACCCGAACGATCGCTGGCCGTTTCGACCTCGACTACGACGTCGACTGTGTGGTCCTCCAGGACGACACGCCGGTGCTGTACTCCGGACCGGGCCTGTACGACGCCCCGATCCAGTATCCCGCCGCCGCCTCGGGAGTGGTGGACATCGCCTGCAAGCGCGCCGGCGTCGATGGTGCGGAGCTCCTTACGGTGGGCCCCGCCGGGCTGATCGGCTGGCAGTGGGACGGAACCCAGTTCGTCGAGCGCCAGATCGGGCCGGCCGGCGACTGGGGCAACGTGACACTGCTGCGAACCGCCGACCTGAACGTCGGGGGTGGAGCGGACATCATCGGCTACCGCTTCCAGGGTGGGGTCAACCAGATCGTGATCCTGAAGGATGAAGGGCAACCCGAGGAGACGATGTCGGTGTTCAACTGCGGCCGCGCCCCGCTGGACATCGTGCCCTTCGTTCGTTCGTCGGGGGACGTGCAGATCGCCGTGCTGACGACCCTCGGGGTGGGAATCTACGCTCAGAACGGAGACCTGCTCGACGCCTTCATCCGCGTCGCACCCGCAGGCACGCTCGTGGCGGTCAACCAGGGGCAGCCTCGCGACGATCTGGTCTGGACCTACCGAACCGGCGGGACGGACAAGCTGCAGGTCATCGAGAACGACGGCACGGACCTCGCGCTCTCCGGAGTCGTGCTCGATCTCGGCGACCTCGGCGTGGTCTCTGCCCGCGCCGGTGACCTCGACCAGAACGGCGCCGACGACGTCGTCCTCAACCACACCCAGAGCTTCGCGGTCGAGGTCCTCCTGAGCGATGGCAACGGGTACAGCCTCGACCCGAACCACCATCAGAGCCACCTGCTGGTCGCCGCGGCGGGGACCGGCGATGCTTCGGCGAACGCCGGTTGGATCGAGCTCTCCGATTTCGACTCCGACGGCGACCTCGATGTCTTCGCGCCGGCCAGCGGCGACCACGTCGTGCACATCATGGAGAACGGGCACGTGAACGGGGCGTCGCTGCAGCCCGCGATCGCGGACATGCTGTTCGGCTGGTCGGTCGACGGCTTCGACTCCAGCTACATCCGCGTGATCTTCGAGACCCCGTCGCTCACCGGCCCGCTCGCGACCGCTACCCACATCGAGCTCGTTCGCTGGCGCAAGCCGCTGATTCCCACCGCCACCGAGGTCGTCGGTCATCGATTCCTCGCGGAGGCGAACCAGGAATACCCGATGATCTTCGCGTTGCTCGACGAAGACGAGCG
>JAGQRC010001151.1 GCA_020425835.1 Planctomycetota bacterium
CTTCCCCGGCGACGAGCGGCCGCCCTACGCGACCGAGGCGGAGTTGCTGGCGACGCTGCGCGACGGCCGTGAGATGGGCTCGGGCCGCAAGGCCGCGTTCGCGGCGCAGCTCTGGCAGAACAACACCAAGGTCGCGCTGATCGCCTACTTCCTGGGCTTCCTCGCCTGCGTGCCCACGGTGCTGGCGCTCGGCATGAACGGCCTGATGCTCGGCACCTACTCGTTCACCTTCCACCAGAAGGGTCTCGCGTACGAGTGGTGGGCCTGGATCCTGCCGCACGGCATCACCGAGATGCTGTCGATCGTGCTGCTCGCCGGCGGCGGGTTGATGGTCGGGCACCGGGTCATCGCGCCCGGGGAACGGACCCGCGCCGAGGCGCTCCGTGCGGTGCGGGCCGACGCCGTCCGCCTGGTCTGCTTCGCCTTCCCGCTGCTGTTCGTCGCCGCACTGATCGAGTCGTTCGTGCGCCAGTCGCACCTCACCGACGGCGCGCGCTACGTGTTCGCCGGCCTCACCGCGCTGTTCTGGATCGGCTACCTCGGCTTCGTGCGGCCGACGCGCGACGCCGTGGAGCAGGTG
>JAGQRC010001152.1 GCA_020425835.1 Planctomycetota bacterium
ATCCGCGACCAGTTCGAGCGCCGACGATCGGGGTCCGCGCCCATGGCGGGACCGCGACTGCGCGTCGTCGAAGTGCAGTCCATCATCCTCGCCACCGGCGGCACGCTGGAGATCCACGAATGAGTCGCACGCCCGTGCCTTCGCACGACGCCACGATGCTCCTGCAACGGATCGCCGGCGGCGACCCCGACGCGAGCGCCGCGCTCCTGCAGCTGCTCTACGACGACCTGCGCCGACTCGCCGAGGCCCAGATGCGCGGCGAGCGCGCCGCACACACGCTGCAGGCGACCGCGCTCGTGCACGAGGCGTGGGTGCGCATGGTGGGCCCTGCGAACGAGCCCGCTTCGGGCTGGGAAGGCCGCGCGCACTTCGTCGGAGCGTTCGCGGAGGCGATGCGTCGCGTCCTCGTGGACCATGCCCGACGGCGCGGCCGGATCAAGCGCGGCGGCGGGTGCCGTCGCGTGCCGCTCGGGGCCCTCGATCTCATCGGGGACCCGGATCCCGAGCTCATCGGCGCGCTGGACGACGCGATCTCCCGGCTCGAGGCGCACGATCGCGAGTTGTCCCAGGTCGTCCGCCT
>JAGQRC010001153.1 GCA_020425835.1 Planctomycetota bacterium
CTCTTCCGCACGGGCGAGGTGGATCGGGTGGACGTGGTCTACACGCACTACTACTCGGCCGGGCGCCAGGGGCCCGTCACCGAGACCGTGCTCCCGATCAGCCTCGACGAGCCGGCCGAGACCAAGAGCGACGTGGTGCGCAAGGACGTGCACGCGCTCGGCGCCACCGAGAGCGCCAAGGGCTACGTGCCGAACTTCACGATCGAGCCGGATCCGGCCACGATCCTGGACGCGCTGTTCCCCCTCCAGGCGAAGCTGCACCTGTTCCGGGTCTACCTCGAGGCGGCGACCTCGGAGCAGATCGCGCGGCGGATCGCCATGAAGAACGCCACCGACAACGCGGACGAGATGATCGAGGACCTGACCCGCGAGTACAACAAGGCCCGCCAGGAAGGCATCACCGGCGAACTCCTCGACATCATCGGGGGCATGGTCGCCGCTGAGGGATGACCGAGGCGGACCCGCAAGGAACGAGCCCCCGCGAGGGGGCACCTGCAGATCAAGGATCCCCCGCCGCGCGCGGGGGTGACGAGAAACGACGCGATGCTCGCGGGCGAACCCCGCGGCTCTCAAGCTCGA
>JAGQRC010001154.1 GCA_020425835.1 Planctomycetota bacterium
GGCATCGGGGAGCGGACGGCGCGCGAGATCGAGGGGCAGGCGTCCGGCGAGCAGTTCGTAGGCGATGACGCCGATCGCGTAGACGTCGCTGCGCGTGTCGAGGGCGTCGGGATCGGCCGCGATCTGCTCGGGACTCATGTAGGCGAGCGTGCCGAGCACCTGTCCGACGTCGGTGCGCATCGTCGTGAGGAACCGATCGTCCTCGATGGTGCGGGCGATGCCGAAGTCGAGGATCTTCGGCTGCGGTTCGTCGCGATCGGTGTCGACGAGGATGTTCGCGGGCTTGAGATCGCGGTGGATCACGCCCTTCTGGTGCGCATGCTCGATCGCGTCGCAGACGGCCGCGATGAGCCGCAGGCGGGCCGCATCGTCGAGCGTCCGTTCGGCGGCGAACGCGGTGAGGGTCTGGCCCTCGATGTCATCCATGACGAGGTACGGCTGACGGCGCCCGTCGATCTCGGTGGTGCCGGCGTCGAAGATCGGCACGATGCCGGGATGACGCAGACGCCCGAGCAGATGCGCCTCGTGACGAAAGCGATGGAGCATCGACGGCGACGCGAGCCCGGGACGCAGGACC
>JAGQRC010001155.1 GCA_020425835.1 Planctomycetota bacterium
CTGGAAGGGGACGCGATCACATCCGAAGAAATCATGAAACACGCCACAACGGGGAAGCTCAGATATGTCGCATGACGTTGCCGCTCAATTGTCGCCATCGGTCCTGCAATCGGTGGCGGCGCGCCTCAAGCGATCACCCCTTCTGCTGCCGCTGGTCGGGCTGATTGTCGTCTCGACTGTCATGGCTTTCGCCAGCGACAACTTCTTCAGTATCGACAACATCGTCAACGTGCTGCGGCAGCAGTCCATCATCGGAATTCTTGCCATCGGCATGACCTTCGTGATCCTGACCGGTGGCATCGACCTCTCCGTCGGAGCCGTCATGGCGCTTTGCGGGACGCTTGGCGCGGGGGTCATGGTGAATATGGGGCTACCCGGTGGGGTCGGCCTTCTCGCGATGATCGTCGTGGGCATCCTTTTCGGTCTCTTCAACGGTCTGCTGGTCGCGTGGGGCAAGATGCCTGCCATCATCGTGACACTGGCGACGATGCTGATCGCGCGCGGCCTGGGCCTGGTGTACTCTGGCGGCTACCCGGTGAGCGGTTTGCCCGGCTGGATCTCGTGGTTCGGAATCG
>JAGQRC010001156.1 GCA_020425835.1 Planctomycetota bacterium
GGCCAGCTTGACGCCCGTCGCGTCGACCACGAGCCGGTCCTGCACGCGCGGCGAGAAGTAGGCGACGTCCTCCGCCGCGAGGCGCAGCGCCTCGACGATCGCCTCCGGCGGCTCGTCCTTCGTGATGTAGCCCGAGGCCTGGGCCGCCAGCGCGCTCTCGATGTAGCGGTCGTGGAAGAACGCGCTCAGGAACAGGATCGAGGTGCTCGGGTGGCGCCGCTTGATGAGGCTCGCCGCCTCGAAGCAGCTCTGGCCCGGCATGTCGATGTCCATCAGGACGACGTCCGGCGCGTGCTCGGCCGCCTTGCGGATGCCCTCCGCCGCGTCGCTGGCGGTCGCGACGACGTGCATGTTCGGCTCGCGCGCGAGCCGCTCGCGCAGCGTCTCGCGCAGCAGCGCGTGGTCGTCCACCAGGAGGATGGTCAGCTCCTTCCCCGTCGTGTTCTCGCTCATTCCTCCCTCGTCGGTTCGGTCCGGTCGCGCGCGAGGAGCTCGTACACGACGCCGGCCAGCTCGGTCATCTGGAACGGCTTCGCCAGGAGCACCGTGTCCTCGTCCAGGAGATCCTCCACGAC
>JAGQRC010001157.1 GCA_020425835.1 Planctomycetota bacterium
TGGCGACGCTGCAGCCGGCGCCCGAGTTGCGCGTCGCGCTGCTGACCTACGGCTGCCCGCTCTACGGCGCCGAATCGGGCTTCGTCGCGATCCAGACGGGGCTGACCAACGACCTCGACACGGTGTCGCAGAAGCTGTTCGCGCTGAGCACCAACGGCGGCGACGAGTTCGTCGCGCGCGTCGTCAAGCGCGCGCTCGACGACCTCGAGTGGTCCAAGGACCCGCAGGCGCTGAAGCTGATCTTCGTCGCCGGCAACGAGCCCGCGACGCAGGACCCGATGCTCGACGCGATGGCGATGAGCAAGGCGGCGATCGAGCAGGAGATCATCGTCAACACGATCTTCTGCGGCGAGCAGAACAAGCCCGAGGCCGAGGGCTGGCGCAACGTGGCCAAGCTCGCCGACGGCAAGTTCGCGGCGATCGAGCAGGACACCGCGGTGGTCATCGAGACGCCGTTCGACAAGCAGCTCGGCGAGCTGAGCCTCGCGCTCAACACCACCTACATGCCGTACGGGCAGAATCGCACCGTATGGGCCGCCAACCAGGTCGCGCAGGACAACAACGCCAGTTCGCT
>JAGQRC010001158.1 GCA_020425835.1 Planctomycetota bacterium
GAACTCGGCCACGCGGGTGGCGCGCGCCTCGGCGGCCAAGGCCCGGTCGCGCTCCTGCGCCAGCTGCCAGGTGAAAGCCGCAGCACCGCCGACGGCCAGCAGCAACGCCAGCGCGCTGACCGGCACCGCCACCGGGTGCCGGCGCAGGAACTTGGCGGTCCGGTAGCCCAGCGTGTCGGGCCGCGCGCGCACCGGCAGGTTGGCCAGGCTGCGCTCGATGTCGTCGGCCAGGTCGGCCACGGTGGCGTAGCGCCGCTCGGGCTCCTTGCGCAGCGCCATGAGCACGATGTTGTCGAGGTCGCCGCTGAGCTCCTGGGCCAGCCGCTGCGGCGTGAGCCGTTCTCCGCGCGCGCGTGCGGCGGACAGCCGGCGGCTGCTGTGGCCTTCGGTCACTGCCGCGCTCGGCCGCGGCGGCACGGTCTCGACGATCTGCCGCGCCAGCGCTGCCGGCGGCGTGCCCGGGCCACCGTAGGGTGCACGGCCGGTGAGCAGGTCGTACAACAGCACGCCCAGCGCATAGACGTCGGTGGCGGTGGTCACCGTGCCACCGGTGATCTGCTCCGGGCTGGTAT
>JAGQRC010001159.1 GCA_020425835.1 Planctomycetota bacterium
GATCGGGAATCTCGCGGTTGACCATCCAGCCTGCCAGCTTGTTGTACAGGTTATTGGCGCTCCAGCGGGCGATATTGGCTTGTGAGGACAGGCCGCTGCGGGCGCCGACCACCAGGTCGTAGCCCTCCTCCATGCGGTACAACAGGCGTTCGATATCAGCGGGATCGTGCTGGCCGTCACCATCCATGAACACGATGTAATCGCCCCTGGCGGCCCTGGCACCGGTCTTGATGGCGGCCCCGTTGCCCTTTGAATAGGGGTGGGAGATCGCCTTCACGCCGGCTTCCCGACAGACCTCGACCGTGGCATCGGTGGAGCCGTCGTCCACGACGATGATCTCCGCTTCCGGATACAGTTGGCGCAGTTTCGGCAGAAACGTTGCCAGCCCCTCCTGTTCGTTCTTGGCCGGGATGACAATGGACAGATTCAAGGTCTGCTACTCCAGGTAAAGCGCCAGGGTTTGTTGTTGGCCCACCGTCAATTGCCCCTGCTCCTGCATCTGCAGCAACGTCGTCCTGACGGCATTTATCTCCGCCATTTTACCCAAAAAAAAAAAAAAATGCAGCTTCAT
>JAGQRC010001160.1 GCA_020425835.1 Planctomycetota bacterium
CGTGTCGGCGTCGAAGCGGAAGTTGTAGAGCGTGCCCCAACGCAGCGCGTTGGCATTCGCATTGGTCGCGAACGGCGTCGTCGCCCAGGTCAACGTCGTGCCGTCGGCGGTGAACGGCCAGTCGGTTCCGTCGTACGGCTCGTTGGAGTGGTAGTCCACGTCGTGGAATCCGATCGACGCCAGACCCACGGAAGAGTCGACGGGGACCGCGAACGACCCGATGGAGCGGTCGGAGTTCACGTTGTGGATCGCGTACTCGTAGTGCCACGTGCCATCGCCGTTGTCGGTGACTCGGTATGCGAAGTAGAGACGACCATCGATGTCGACCGAGGTCAGCGTCACCGCGGGGTCGATGTCGACCCATGCGAAGATCGCCGGCTCCTGGCGATGCGTCCCCGGATCGGGGAGCGACGCGGAGTAGGGCGGCGAGGACGCGATGGTCAGGTTCTCCCACGAAGCGTTGTTCCAGCCGTTGCCCGCGAGCGCGTCGTCCGGGGTCACGTACTGGGCTTCCCCGAAGTACTGGGCGCCCGGGTTCAGAGCGGGATCGAGGTCCGATCCGTGCACCTG
>JAGQRC010000114.1 GCA_020425835.1 Planctomycetota bacterium
GCCTTCGGGCGTCGTTTCGAGCCGAAGACGTTCGTCCGGGTATAGCGGGGTGAGGTCGTCGAACACGACCTTCTCGTGGACCTTCTCCGGGTCCTCGTAGTTGACGGTGTCCACCCGGAGCATCGCGAAGTATCGCTCGTTCTCCTTGGGGGGGCGGACCTGACCCTGGACGACGCAGCCCGTGGTCAGCCCGAAGCGTCGAATCTGACTGGGGGAGATGTAGATGTCGTCGGGGCACGGAAAATACGAGTAGCGCGGCGAACGAAGGAACCCGAACCCATCGGGAAGGATCTCGAGCACGCCTTCGCCGTACATCGTGCCCTCGCCGTCGGTCCGCTCCTTCAGGATCTTGAAGATCAGATCCTGCTTCTTCAGACCGGTGATGTCGTCTATCCCCTCCGACGTGGCGAGTTCATGGAGTTCGGATATGTTGAGCTTCTGCATGGTCGTGATGTGTAGTTCGGGACGATCGCGATCAGGGACGTCCGCGGCGGCGGCCTCCGCGGCGGCGATCTCCTGCTCGAAGTCTTCGGGATCGGGCAGGTGCTGCGGGTCCGTGAAGAGCGACGGCTCTTCCTGGTGACGACCGGACGACTTCTTCTTTCGTCCTCGCCCGGCGCCGTTCTCCTTGACCCCGCGTCCGCGGTTGGTTCCGCGATCGCTCGTCTTGCGGGTTCGCTTCTTCGCGGACTTCTTCTTCGCAGCTCTGGGCACGCCGCCCTCTTCCTCGAGCGCCTCGAACGAACCGGTGTCGACGCGGTCATCCCAGGCTTGCTGATCTCCGGACTTCCTGTCGGCGATCTCGCGGGGCGTTGCCCCGAGAAGTCGACACCACTTCTCGACGAGATCCCGGCACTGTTTCTCCAAACTCGACTGCTCTTCGCTCGGCCGACTCTCCAAACCCGATCGTGGCGATGAAACCGATGCCGTCTCGCGACTCGACCCGGTTTCCAGGCTCGGCTCGCCCTCCAGATCCAGGTCGAAGCCCTCGACCTCGACTTCTCGAGGAGGGGTACTCGCTGGCTCGTCGGACGGAGGGATGGTGACGGTCCTCTGCAGAGGAGAATCCGCACGGGTTGTGCGGTCTCCACGGTTCGAGACCACATGATCGGCGCGACGTCGGCGGGACTCGAGATCGGCCTGGTGCGACTCGCGGAGCTTCAGCTCCTCCGCCGTCCAACCCCGGTCTCGGGTGACTCTCCGGATCCGATCGGCTTCGTCGGCGTCGACGAAGATGATCGCGTCGGCGCGCTCCTGGTACGGTGTGTCTTCGATCAGGGGAATGTCGAGGACCAGGAAGGGCCTTTGGTCCGGGAGAGGACTCCGTTGATCGAATCCCTTTTCGGCCCAGTTGTCAAGCTCTCGGTCGATCCGGACCTGAACTCGTGGGTGTACGACGGCGTTCAGTTTCCGCAGCAGCTCGGGATCCGTGAAGACGCGATCGGCGAGGTAGCGACGATCGAGGTAGCCCCGATCGTCGACCACGCGGTCTCCGAACACGCGCTGGAGTCGGGCCAACACCTCGGGATCATCGGTCACCTCCCGGGCGAAACGGTCGGCGTCGATGATGCGCGCACCGAGTTGCCCGAAGGTCCGGGCGACCGTGCTCTTCCCCGACCCGATGCCTCCGGTGATGGCGACGAGCCAGGGACCAGTCCCCGAGTCACTTGCTCGCTTCATACCAGTCGTCTCCGGTGGACACATTGACGAGAAGAGGGACGTCGAGCGACAAGACCCCCTCCATGAGCGCGCGGAGCCGCATCGATTCGCTCTCCACCGCGGTCCGATCGAGTTCGAACAAGAGCTCGTCGTGGATCTGCAGGATCATTCGAGTGCCTTCGTGAGCTTTCTCGGCGTCCCGGTGGACATCGATCATGGCCTTCTTGATCAAGTCGGCGGCGGTTCCCTGAATCACCGTGTTGACGGCGTACCGTTCGCCCTGCTTCCGATCTCGCTGCATTCTCGACCCGAGCTCCGGGAGTGGGCGACGTCGACCGAAGTAGGTTCGAACTTCGCCCTTCTCGTAGGCCTCCGCGATCGTGGAGTCGATGAAATCGCGCACTCCGGGGAAACGCTCGAAGAACCTGTCGATGAACAGCGCCGCTTCTGCGCGGGGAATGCCGAGATCTCTCGAGAGACCGAAGGCACCCATCCCATAGATCACGCCGAAGGTCACCGCCTTGGCCGCGCTTCGCTCCTCCCGACTGACGTCCGCCGACGCCTTGTCGTGGATACGGGCGGCAACTTCACGGTGGATGTCCCCACCGCCTTGCATGGCCTCCACGAGACCGGCGTCGTGGGAGTAGTGCGCGAGGATCCGCAGCTCGACTTGGGAATAGTCGGCGGACAGGAACAAGCGGTCCGGCCCACTCGGCACGAATGCACGGCGGATCCGGCGACCGACCTCGGTCCGAATCGGGATGTTCTGCAGATTCGGACGGTGGGACGCCAGGCGACCGGTCGCCGCGACGGCCTGCCTGAAGTCGGTGTGGAGTCGACCTGTCTCGGGGTTCACGAGCTTGGGTAGGGCGGTCACGTAGGTCCCGAGGAGCTTGGTGAGCGTTCGGTGCTCCACGATCAGTCTCGGGACCGGTTGCTCCGGATGCCGAACGGCGAGCTCTTCGAGCACCTCCGCTGACGTCGAGTAGCCGGTCTTCGTCTTGCGCACCGGCTCGAGACCGAGGTGCTCGAACAGCACCTCTTGAAGCTGCTTCGGACTCGCGACATTGAACTCCAAGCCGGCGGCCGTGTGAATCTCCGCCTCGAGACGGAAGCATTCCTTCTCGAGTTCGGATTCTTGCTCCGCCAGTCGCGCGGGGTCGAGCCGGATGCCCGCGCGCTCCATGTCGGCGAGGACCGGCACCAGTGGCATCTCGATCTCGCGGTACACCCTGTTCAGCTCGAGGGCCGTGAGTTCCGCGGAAAGCTGCTCCTGCAGCGCCCCGACGAGCGCAGCGTCCGCTCCGACGGACTCGGCCCGCTGCGCGTCGTCCGCCGGAACAGTGCGCTGGTGGGCGAATCGTTCGGCGAGAATCGTGTCGAGGCGATAGCCGGCACTGGTCGGGTTGATCAGGTAGGCGGCGAGCATCGTGTCTTCCGACGGGTTGGCCAGAGTGACCCCGATGCGAGACCAACACTCGATCTGCGCCTTGAGGTCGTGCCCGACGATAGAGGTTCCGGGGTCCTCGAAGAGGCCGACAACGGATCGCGGGAGTTGATCCCCGACGTCGGTTCGGAGGTCGAGGTAGTGCGATCGGCTCGGCTCCACTGAGAGCGCGAGGCCGAGCGGGACGCTCTCGAGCGGGACTTCCGTCGATGGAACGGTCGCGATGGCCACTCGTCCCTCGCGCCCGGCGGCCTCGACGAGCGCGTCGAGCGATGGGGAGTCCCGGGTCACTTCGATGGCGGAGGCTTCGCGCGGCGGCGGGGCCGGGCTCGCCGCTACCGGTTCGGCGGCGAAGAAGAGGGAGTCCTCGGGACGGAGGTCGACCTGGTTGCCCAATGCGGTCGCCATCTCACCGAGGAGCTTCTGAAACCCGAGACGGAGGAAGATCGGCCGAAGTCGATCGAGATCCGGAGCCACGATTTGCCAATCGTCGAGGGCGACGTCGAGCGGGACGTCGCTGCGCAGCGTGACAAGATCTCGCGAGACGCGCAGGTCGTTCGGGTACGCAGTGACCTTCGAGTACAGTTTCGGAGGGATCGCCGCTGGGGGGGCGTCGACCAAGACCTCGACACTGCTTCCCGGCGCGGCCTCTTCGAGGGCCGCGAGGATCTTGATCGCGGTCTTCGGTCCGATCCCGCGGACCCCCGGGATGTTGTCGGTCGGATCGCCGATCAGCGCCTGATAGTCGACGACCTGATCAGGACGAATCCCTCGCTTCTCGAGGAGCTCGGCGGGTCCGTACAGACGCCTGTCCCGGGGCTCGCGACGAAGACGGACGCGATCGGACAGGATCTGCTCGAGGTCC
This sequence comes from Planctomycetota bacterium, assembly GCA_020425835.1. The sequence continues at coordinate 3,972 of JAGQRC010000114.1, forward strand.
TTGTCCTTCGAGAAGATCTCGACTGCCCAACCCTTCTCGACCGCCAGCCGAGCGGCTGTGGCGATCACATCGTCGGCTTCGAAACCTTCGACCCTTGCGATCGGGATACGGAATCCTCGGACGATCTCCTCGACCCACGGGAGTTGCTGCCGAAGCTCGACCGGCATCGACTCCCGATTCGCCTTGTACTCCGTGTACTCCTGGTGCCGAAAGGTCGGTCCGACCGAGTCCATGGCGAACGCCCAATGTCCGCCGCCACGGTCGGAGTACAGCCACCAGAGTAGCTGGGCGATCGTGTACGCGGTCTCGACGCGTTGCCCTTCGCTGTTGGTGAGCGGGCGAGTGCCGAAAGCGAAGAACGACCGATAGACCTGATAGTGCCCGTCGATGAGAATCAGGGTTTCCGGCACGGAGAACTCCTGGGGATTGGTCGAACCGGGAGGGGTGGTGGGTGAGCGGTGGTAGCCTCAGGCCTCTCGGAATCCGACGGACTCGAGCACGGTCCATCAGAACTACGGTCCACCATGGGAACCACGGGCCGTCAGAGCGGCCGTGCGTGAGGGTGAATCAGAGGCTGCTCGGACATCGCGAGCGGATCGGACATCTCAGACGGATCGGAGACCCCCGGACCACCACGAGGAGGACAACGGAACGGACCGACGAACTCAGTCCGACCAACCGGGGGGCGGCGTCCGCTCGCATGGGCGACGACCCGCCCAAGAGGTTTGACGTGTCAAGGGGTTACGACGCCGGATGGCCGGCCGCGAGTTGACAGCATATCGGCCCCCCCTATAATTGCGAGATCTTTCGCCAGACCCTCCTCACTGCGCCTCGTCTCCCAGGCCGGCGCACGTGGGACAGGAGCTGTCCGAAGCGAGGGGGTCGCAAGGCTCCGACACGGTTTCTGGGTCGACAGGGGTTTCGACGACGGCCCGGGGATTCGCTTCGAACGTGTTCTACGAGACTCTTCAGGACTCGAGGACCCGTGCTTGGAAGAGCAGTGCTTTGGGAGAGCTCTGTACCGTCGGCAATGGGCTGCGCCCGCCCCGGTCGGAGGCGTGACGGGTAACGGCGCGAGGCTTCGGCCTCCGGCCGCCTCGACAGGGGAGCGCCGAGTCGTTCGGCGTTTGAGCGGCGGCGAATCGTCGACCGCGAATGGGGAACGCGAAAGCGTCCAAGCGAAGACAGCGAGAGGAATGACATGGCAGGCCGTCAGGGAGTGCACATCTCCTACTTGATCGTGACCATGGTGATCAGCCTCGGTCTCATCGTCTACGTCGTCCTGACGAACTCCGAACTCCAACAGGCTCGAGACGCTCAAGCCAAGGCGGAGAAAGAGGTCGAGTCCAAGAACGGCACGATCAAGACCTTCAAATCGGAGATCGACGCAATGCGTCGGCTCCTGACCGGGACCGACGTCGATCAGGCTCCCATCGAGGACATCCAGTCCACCTTGGACGGGGCGGGCAATGCGCTCGCTGCTGCCAAAGGTCAGACGGGCGGCGGTGAGCGCCACGACAACGTGACCGCGTTGATCACGGAGCTCACCGAGACGGTCAAGCGCCTCCATGCGGAGAGCGTCCGGCAGACCACGCAGGCTGACAGCTACCTGGACAAATACCAGAAGGCGCTGGCCGAGAAGGCCGCGTTGGAGTCGGCGAAGAACGAAGAGCTCGACGGAGTCCGCTCGGAGTACAACCAGACGCTGGCGCAGCTCGAGTCCACCCGAACGAGCACGGCAGAGGAGATCGAGAAACTCCGAGACCAGATTGCGACGATGGCCGACGAGCACTCGGACGAGGTTCAGGACCTCAACACGAACCTCCTGATCAAGGTCAACAAGATCATCCAACTCGAGGAGCGCATTCGCGTCATCGAGCGAGAGATCAACCAGGAGCGCACGTTCGCCGACGTCACTCCGGACGGCGAGATTCTGCGCGTGTCCGAGGAAGAGGGCTACGCCTGGATCAACATCGGTCGTGACGATCGCGTCCGGCGTGGGCTCGTGTTCGATGTCTTCACCTACGTCAAGGGCGGGCGCAAGCTCCGCAAGGGGCGGGTGGAAGTCGCACGCCTGGAGGGGGACTATGCCGAGGTACGCATCCTCGATCAGATCGATCGGTTCAACCCGATCTCCGCAGGTGACCAGATCGCGAGTCCCTTCTACAACAAGGACACGACCCCGGTCTTCGTGATCGCGGGTGAGGAGCTCCACAAGAAGGGGATCTCGAAGGAGGAGGTCGTTCGTCGGATCGAGCAGTTCGGCGGGCAGGTCGAGGACGACGTTCGCGTCGAGACCACCTATGTCGTGGCGGCTTCGGGGTACCAGGATACCCCCCAGTACCGTACCGCTCGCGAGCTGGGCGTGACGATCCTCCGCGAGAGTGAGCTGATGGAGTTCATCGGCTTCTGATCCTCGTTCGTTCTTCTCTCGTGCGACGACACCCCGCTCGGGCGCTGGCCCCGGCGGGGTGTCGTCGCATCGAGGGCACGGATCCTGGCACCTCGATCTCTGGAGACAGTGCGACGAAGAGCCGCTATTCTCCGCCTCTCCCGCGCCGCCGACTCTTGGCGCCCGATTAGAGGTGGATGCCGCGTGCCCCAGAACCAGCTCGCCGTAATGTCCTTCGGGGACCACCTCGAAGAGTTGCGCTCCCGGATCATTCGGTCGATCGGCGTCACCGTCGTCGGCATCGCCGTGGCACTCATCTTCCAAACAGAGATCGTCGAAGTCTTCACGGCGCCGCACCGCGCGGCCATGCACGCGATCCTCGTCGAGCGTCGGGTCGCGTCGGCGACCGAGGATGTCCGCGGGATCGAGGCCGCCGCCGGCCAACTTCAGAGTGCCGAGGTTGCGAAACTCATCGCCGTCACCGAACGTCATCGAGCGAGGGGGCAGCGGCTCGAGTCTTTCCGACAGTGGCTTCCCGCGGTCGCCGACCCGGGCCAGCGGGACTTCTTCGAGTTCCTGATCGCAGAAGCCGAGCGGGGCGAACGGACCACCGATCAACTGGGTGTGGTCCACCGCCTCGAGCGGCGCGTCGCCGAAGTGAGGACCATCGCGGAGGAGCTCGCGCGGCAGGGAGGCCTGTTCAGCAACGCTGCGACCGATGAGCTGCAGGGCGCCGCGGGGGCGCTGTCGACGACCGTCGAGAAGTGGCGCACCGAGGCGGGCTCCCTGAATCCAGCCGTCGATGCGTTCGAGGAGTCCGCGTGGACGAGAATCGAGGATCTGGAACGACGCGCCTCCACGGTCCGGAACCATCTGGAACCACTGGTCGGCGGTGAAGAAGAGGCCGCGAGTCGACTGCACGCATTCTCCTATCCCGAGCAGTTCTTCTCCTACCTGAAAGTCTGCTTCTTGGTCGGACTTCTCCTCGGCCTTCCGTGGATCACGATCGAGATGTGGAGGTTCGTCGCAGCGGGGCTCTACCCGAAGGAGCGTCGTGCGGTCGCACCATTCATCCCGTTGAGTCTTCTCGGACTCGTTCTCGGAGGAGTTTTCGCCTACACGGTCATCGTCCCGATCGGGCTGACCTATCTCGGCAGCTACGGATCGCAGGATCTCGTGGAGCCGACCTTCCGGCTCAGCGACTACATCTCCCTCGTCACGACACTCATGGTCGGGATGGGCCTAGTGTTCCAGCTTCCCCTGGTCATGGTCTTCGCGGCCCGCGCCGGGTTCGCCAGCCCGGAGATCTACCGTCGTTACCGCAAGTACGCCATTGTCGGATCGCTCATCCTCGCCTCGTTCCTGACTCCGCCGGACGTCGTGACGCAGCTCTTGATGGGCGGACCGCTGATCCTGCTCTACGAGGTTGGAATCCTGGTATCGGCCTGGCTCGCGCGCCGTCCAGCGGACACCGTCGGGACTCCGGCTTCGGAGTGATGCCCGTCGCCGCTAGCACCGGTGTCGCGCGGCGTCGGACGGTCGGATAGAGTTGAGACGGCGTTGTTGGGCTGGCGGCGTTTCTCCTTCGAGGGAGTTCTCGACCATGCCGAGAGTTCTGTTCGCGTTCTCCGGCGGGATCGACGACGTCCTGTCGATCGATTGGCTGCGGAGGAACAAGGGGTTCCAAGTCGTGGCGCTGCTGGCCGACCTTGGGCAGGGAGGACAGCTGGAGTCACTCGCGGAGCTGGCCCTCGAGGCGGGGGCGGCCGGGACCCACGTCGTCGATCTCCGGCGCGCGCTCTTGGAGCGCTTCGTGTTCCCCTGTGTCATGGCGGGCGCACACTACGAGAGCTACCTGTTGGCGACTCCACTCGCGCGCTATGCGATATGCGAGGAGATGGTTGCTCGAGCACACGAACTCGGAATCG
>JAGQRC010001161.1 GCA_020425835.1 Planctomycetota bacterium
CGCTTGCCGTTGAGCCGGCTCAGTCGCGAGGACGTGGAGTTTATTCGCGCCAATGTCAACGACGAATCCCTATGAATCACCGCGTGTGACGGACACGGCTCGTCCCGCTCCGTCACGTGGAGGGGAAGTCGCCTTCCGCACGAGATTCTGGCCGCTCTATGCGGTTGCGACTCCGGCGACAGCGTTGGTGATTACGATCACGGGCCACGGCATGGGGTTGCCGATCGATTTCCCGCTGACCCTTGGGCTCTCCAGCATCGCGTGCATCCCGCTGACCTGGTTCCTAACCTTGTTTTTCAAGGTGTACGCATCGGAGCAAGGCATTCGCTGTTTCGATTTTTGGGGTCGTTATCACCGCACCCCCTGGTCAGCCATCACGGGCGAGCGACCAATCAATCTGCTCGGCTTGCGGTACTTGCGGATTGATGCTCAGGACCGAGTCACGATTTGGCTGCCGTTGTACCTGCATCGCCAATCGGCCTTCTGGGAATTTGCAGGCACTTGGTGGAGCCCCGGCGACGGTGATCCGGAGCACGACGATCGACCGGTCGGGCCTCCATCGCAGGCGA
>JAGQRC010001162.1 GCA_020425835.1 Planctomycetota bacterium
GCGGCGGTGGCCGTTCCCGGGAGCGTCGCGCTCGGGGAGCCGTCGATCGAGATCTCGATCGTGTCGTACGCGGAGCCGAGACTCCACGCGATGGAGATCTCGCTCATGGTGGGCGCGGCGACGTCGACGTCGATGGTGCAGAACAGGTCGACGACCTGCGCTCGGACCGGCAGCGTTACGAAGAGGCCGGCGACGAGCGCCTGGAGCGCGACCCATCGTGTGCTCCGCTCGAGTTGCCGATCCATGCGGTCCCTCCTGACCATCGCCGTGCCCGACGAGTTTACCGCTCCGTTGAGAAACTGCTTCCGGGGCGAGAGTTCGAGACTTCGAGTCCAGCGCTTCCGGCGAAACGCAGTCGCATTGGCTCATGCTTCGAGTTTCGACGGGTGTGCTGGGCGCAGAAGCTCGGGCTCTCGTCCGGAACGAGCTTCTCAACGGGCTGCGAGTCCGGTCCGGCGCGATCGCCGAGAAGGGGCGAGTCGGGATCGTGGGGCTCGATCTCGCGCGGCGTCTCCGGGATAACGTCCCCCGAGGAGACCTCGCCGCACGGTGCCGACGCCAGGTCGACG
>JAGQRC010001163.1 GCA_020425835.1 Planctomycetota bacterium
TGGTCGATGAGATCGTCCAGGTGCGCCAGCGTTGCGGCCTCCGTCAGCCCACTCACTGCTGTTGCGGCCTGCAGTGTCCAGCTACCGGCAAACACCGCGAGGCGGCGAAAGAACGCCTGTGCCTGTGGGTTGAGGAGGTCATACGACCAGGCAACGGCATCGCTGATGGTCTGCTGTCGCGCTGGTGCGTCGCGTGGCCCAGTGCCCAGCACCTGTAGCCGATGGCTGAGCAGCGCCTGCAACGCGGCGGGTGAGAGCGCCGTCGAGCGCGCCGCTGCCAACTCGATGGCCAACGGCAGGCCATCGAGCCGCTGACAGATCTGTGCCACCGCTGCCGCGTTCTGGAGATCGAGGGCAAACGCAGCATCAGCGGCGCGCGCACGTTGGACAAACAAGCGCACGGCTGCAGCATCCTGGATTCGCTCCAGGTGCGTTGCACCCGGCTCCGGCACGGACAGCGGCGGGACGGCAAACACCTGCTCGCCTCGCACGCGGAGCGATGCCCGGCTGGTCGCAAGAACTTGCAGAGCGGGGCAGCCCGCCAGCAGCGCTGCCACCAACTCG
>JAGQRC010001164.1 GCA_020425835.1 Planctomycetota bacterium
GCCGATCGCGCTGCGCCTGCAGCTCTTCGGTCATCTCGATGGCGAGCCGCTCGATGTAGCCCGAGCCGTTCATGCCCAGCGTCGCCCGGTTGTTGGAGACGCTGTCGAGCGTCACCGGCCGGCCGAGCTCGTCGACCGCGCCGCGCAGCGGGGTCTGATCGGCCTGATCGAAGGTGACGTGGTCGAACCGCTGGCCGAGCACGAAGACGTTGGTGACGAAGTCACCGCCGCCGCCGGGTCGGGGCAGGTTGTGGCAGCCGGCGCACGAGTTGGCGTCGGGGGCCGAGATCCGGTTGAAGTTGCGGGGGAAGAGCAGCGGTGAGGTGGGGTCGGACAGCGGCCCGCCGGTGCCCTTCGTCAGCGGGCGCCCTCCGCCTTCTTGCGGTGTCCAGGCGGCGTTGAACAGCAATGCGCCGTGCCGGTTGAGCGACTTGATGTCGACGCGGAACTCCTCACCGTCCTGCAGGTGTCGTGGCACCGCGACCTCGCGGCCGGGCGTGAAGTCGGCGAACGCGGCGCTCGGGGCGAGCAGCGCACAGATCGCAACCGTGGCCATACACTTCA
>JAGQRC010001165.1 GCA_020425835.1 Planctomycetota bacterium
TCGATTTCTCGCATCCGTTCCATACCACCGGACTTGCCATCGCGACGCGCGCCGAGCAGTCGGCCAGCATCGGTGCCGTGCTGAAACGCTTGTTCTCGATGCAGTTCCTGCGTGCCATCGCAGGGCTCGGTCTGCTGCTGTTCGTGGTCGGTGTGCTGGTCTGGTATGCCGAACGCCGACGCAATCCTGAGGAGTTCGGGGGGCCGGTGCTGCGCGGCATAGGCTCGGGCTTCTGGTGGTCGGCGGTTACCATGACCACGGTCGGCTACGGCGACAAGTCGCCACGTACATTCGTCGGTCGTGCGATCGCGCTGGTCTGGATGTTCGCGGCCATCATCTTGATCTCGGGCGTGACCGCGGCGATCACCACCGCCTTGACGGTCAGCTCCCTGGAGGGGAGGGTGCGTGGGCCGGATGATCTGAGCCGGGTCAACGTCGGTGCCTTGCGTGGCACCACCGGCAACGAATGGCTGACCGGCGCGTTCGTCAGCCATACCGACTATGCCGACATGGCGAGCGGACTGAGGGCGCTGCAGGTCGGTGACATCGACGCCTTCGTGCAC
>JAGQRC010001166.1 GCA_020425835.1 Planctomycetota bacterium
TGGGCGAGGGCATGGCCGCGGCGCAGGCCGCAGAGGCACGCCTCGCCGCGCTCGAAGCGCGGATGGCCGAAGGCGATTCGGGCGCCGAGGTGCTCGAGCAGTACACGCGGGCGCAGTCGGCGCTCGAGCGGGCCGGCGGGTACGACTGGCGCGTCTGGATGGGGCGGGTCACCCGCGGCCTCGGCATCCCGGACGACCGGCTGGGTGATCCCCTGTCGGTCTTCAGCGGAGGCGAACTGACGCGCGCGTCGCTCGCGCGGGCGCTGGTGTCGCGTCCGGACGTGCTGCTCCTCGACGAGCCGACGAACCACCTCGACGTGACCAGCACCGAGTGGCTCGAGCAGGCCGTCATCGAGATGCGGTGCGCGGTGGTGCTCGTTTCGCACGACCGGTGGTTCCTCGAATCGGTGGCCACCGGGGTGCTGGAGCTGGACCGGGGCCGGTCGAAGCTGTGGCCGATGGGGTACTCGCGGTTCCGGCAGGCCCGGGCCGAGGCGCTCGCGCTGCAGGCGAAGGAAGCCGAGTGCTCGGCCGCCGAGATCGCACGGCTCGAGCGGTTCG
>JAGQRC010001167.1 GCA_020425835.1 Planctomycetota bacterium
AACGTGATGGAACATGCGCAGGTGCTGGCGATGATCGGGCACGGGCTGGAGAAGCTGGTGGCGCTGGGCGATGTCGCCGGACCGGGTTCGATCCTGATCAGTGCGGCGATCGCGAGCGCATTCACGGACAACATTCCGCTGGCGGCGATGCTGGCGAAGATTTTCGCGGGGATTCCCGATGTCGCGAACGATTCGAACTCGCCGTACTGGTGGGCGGTGATCTTCGGTGCGAATCTCGGCGGCAACCTGACGCCGATCGGTTCCGCCAGCACGCTCGTCGCGGTCACGATCATGCATCGCTACAAGATCAAAATGACGTTCGGCGATTTCATCATCAAGGCGCTGCCCTTCGCCGCCCTCGGCATCGCGCTCGCCGTGCTGTACGTGCTGACCGTCCTCCGATTCCTGTAGGCCGGGTTCCACGAACCCGGCACGTGCAGGGACGCACTGTAGAGAGAGGCCGGAGGGCGTAGGCCGTTGGCCGCAGAGCAGGCAGTTGGTGACGTTGCAGCCCGGACCGGCGCGACCGGCCGGACTCGCCGTGCTGACCGTCCTCCGATT
>JAGQRC010001168.1 GCA_020425835.1 Planctomycetota bacterium
CGGGTGCCCGCGCGGGACGTCGAACAAGTCGCGCATCACTGCGTCCTCGACGACCAGGTACTGGCCCGGCGTCACGAGGGGCGCGTAGAGTTCGAGCTCCGCCCGCACGTGAGCGCGAGTGTGGCACGAGTCGAGCACGACCATCACGCGCTCGCCAGGTCGCACCGCGTCGCGCACGCGCTGGATGGTCTCGGGCGCGGTCGAGTCACCCTCGATGAGCTCGATCTGCCCGGCCAGGGGGTGCGCCTCGATCGCGGCGCGGTTGTGCGCTCGGATCTCGACGTCGACGCCTACGACGCGGCCGCCGTCGCCCAGGAGCGAGAGCAGGCTCGCCGTGAACACCAGCGAGCCTCCCATCGCGACGCCGGTCTCGATCACCAGGTCTGGCCGGTGACGGTAGAGGACCTCCTGGAACCGCATCATGTCCTGCGGCAACTGGACGACTGGCCGCCCGAGCCACGAGTACCGATACGAGTAGCCGCAGTTCCACCCGATGCGCATCCACTCCCGGCTCACGAGCTCGAATGCCTCAGGGGTGTAGAGGGGGACGGCCTCCCGTT
>JAGQRC010001169.1 GCA_020425835.1 Planctomycetota bacterium
CGTTCCGCACCGAGCATCGCAACGGCTACGGCATGGAGGTGTTCGGCCCCGAGGGCCCGATCCTCGAGTTCGCGAGGGCGCTCGAGCACGCCCAGTCCAAGCAGGGCAAGGGCCGGCTCCCGCTGCTCCTCGACCGCGACGGCGAACGCGTGGAGGTCGAGCTGGCGATCCCGCGCGACAGCGGCGTGTACGCGAAGAGCTTCCCCGCGGACTGCCCGAAGAGCCGCCGCATCCTCGCCGAGATCCTGCCGTGGCTGGCCGAGCAGCAGCGCGACGACGGCTCCTGGGGCAGTCCGCCGCACGACCTGTTCGCGCCGCTGGCGCTGCTCGCCAACGACCCGCAGCAGTACCGCCGCGAGCTGAAGGCCTGCGCGCGCTTCCATGCCCGTAACACCTCGACCGAGCGCGAGACGGGCGGACTGATCAACTGGCGCTATGCCGCCGCCGGGATCTTCTTGAGCGAGTATTACCTCGCCACCGGTGAAGACTGGGTGGTTCCAGAGCTCCAGGAGGTCCACGACTTCCTGGTCTGGAGCCAATACACCGACCCGGCACAGAT
>JAGQRC010000115.1 GCA_020425835.1 Planctomycetota bacterium
AACAGCAAGGTCTGGTTCAACGACGGGCTCGGGATCTTCACGCCCGACACGCAGACGTTCGACACCTTCGACGTGCGCGAGGTCGCCGCGGGTGACCTGAACGGCGACGGTCACGTCGACCTGGTGCTCGCGCGCAACGGCGTCGGCGCGGTGCCGTGGTCCAACGTCGTGCTGCTCGGCGACGGAACCGGGAGCTTCACGCCCCACCAGGAGCTCCCCAACGACGATCTCTCCGTCGGCCTCGCGCTCGGGGACATCGACGCGGACGGCGACCTCGACCTCGTCGTGTCGAACGTGGGCGTGAGTTACATCTACCGCAACGACGGCAGTGGCACGTTCGGGAACGAGACGACGTTCGGCGGTGCGGGGGTGCAGAGCTACGCGGTCCGCCTCGGCGACTGGGACCGCGACGGCGATCTCGATCTGCTCGACGCACGACGCGGAAGCGCCTCGCGCGTCCTCGACAACGAGTAGTCGCGGACGTCGCTCCGAGGCGCGGGCACCGCGGCTCAGACGTTCCGGGTCGTCCGTCGCGCCTCGCGCCGCCGGTCGGCCTCGCCACGGATACGCTTCCGGAGGCGAATCGACTTCGGCGTGATCTCGACCAGCTCGTCATCCTGGATGTACTCGAGGCTCGCCTCGAGCGTCAGCTCACGGGGCGGCTTGACCATGGTCTGGTCGTCCTTGCCCGACGCGCGCACGTTGCTGAGCTTCTTGTTGCGGACGACATTGACGACGATGTCCATGTCCTTGCAGTGCTCGCCGACGACCTGCCCCTCGTAGACGACGTCACCCGGCCGGATGAAGAAGACGCCCCGGTCGTAGAGCGCGTCGAGCGAGTACGCCGTGGCCGCCCCGGTCTCCCCGGAGATCATCACCCCCGCCTTGCGTCGCGGGATGTCGCCGCGCACGCGCTCGTACGCATGGAAGTTGTGGTGCATGATCGCCTGCCCCTTGGTGGCCGTCAGGAGCCGGCTCCGCAGCCCGATCAACCCGCGCGCGGGGATCGTGAACTCCATGTGCACGTAGCTCCCCGTGGCACGGGTGCCCATCTCGAGCAGCTCCGCGCGGCGATCGCCGATGAGGCTCATCACCGAGCTCTGGAAGTCCGTCGGGCACTCGATGACCATGCGCTCGATCGGCTCGCAGGTTCGTCCGTCGATCTCGCGGAAGATCACGCGCGGCTTGCCCGCGCACAGCTCGAAGCCCTCGCGGCGCATGTTCTCGAGCAGGATGCCGAGGTGCATGAGCCCTCGCCCGGAGACCTGGAACTCCTCCGGTGTCTCGCCCGGCTGGACGTCCAGCGCGACGTCGGTCTCGAGCTCCCGATCGAGCCGCGTCTTGATCTGACGGCTGGTGACGAACTCCCCCTCCTTGCCGGCGAACGGCCCGTCGTTGACGCGGAAGGTCATGTGGAGGGTCGGCTCGTCGATCGGCGGCGCCGCGAGCGCGACCGGTCGCTCCTTGTCGGCGATCGTGTCGCCGATGTCGATGTCGTCGAGCCCGACGATCGCGCAGACCTCACCGGCACCGGCCTCGTCCACCTGCTTGCGTCCGAGCCCATCGAAGAGGTGGACCTCGAGCACCCGCTCGTTGACGCGCTTGCCATCCCGCTTCAACACGGCGACGTCCTGTGCCTTGCGGATGCTCCCGGCCTCGACGCGGCCGATCGCGATGCGCCCGACGTAGTCGGAGTAGTCGAGGCTCGTGACCAGGAGTTGCAGAGGGTCGTTCGGGCGGACCTTCGGCGCGGGCACGTGCTCTCGAATGGTCTGGAAGACGAGGCGAAGGTCTTCGGTCCGCTCGTTCGGGTCCTGGGAGGCCCAGCCATCGCGTCCGGATCCGTACAGTGTGGGGAAGTCCAAGGTCTCGTCGTCCGCCTCGAGCTCGACCAGCAGATCGAAGACCTCGCCGATGACCTCCTCGGGCCGACTGTCGGGGCGATCCACCTTGTTGACGAAGACGATCGGGCGAATGCCGTGCTCGAGCGCCTTGCCGAGCACGAAGCGCGTCTGCGGCATCGGCCCCTCGAACGCGTCGACCAAGAGCAGCGCACCGTCCGCCATCGACAACACCCGCTCCACCTCACCGCCGAAGTCGGCGTGCCCCGGGGTGTCGATGATGTTGATCTTGAGATCCCGGCCGTCGGCGGCCCGGTAGAGGATCGCGCAATTCTTCGAGAAGATCGTGATCCCGCGTTCGCGCTCGAGATCGTTCGAGTCGAAGATCAGGTTGTGTTGTCCCCCGGCCAGCTTGTCGAGCTCCTCCCGTCGGAACATCCCCGACTGGTACAGCAGCTGGTCCACGAGCGTCGTCTTGCCGTGGTCGACGTGCGCGATGATCGCCACGTTTCGAATCGGTGTATCGGTCATTTCGGCCTTCGTGACGGTCCTGGAGTCGGTCCGCGGACTCTTCCGGGGGGAGCGCCCTCGGCGGGCGAGCGCGGAAGTGTATCGACGGATCCCGGGGCGTCCAGATCCGCCCCCGCGTTCGGCTCCCGGGAAGCGTGGGTCGAGACACAGGCTTCCGCGCCGTGGCGATGGGACATGGGTTATCCGATTGGCATCGGGTGCCCTCGCTCATAGAATGGGGCGGATAACGGGCTCGGCCGGCGAACGACTGCAAATCCCGGCCAGGACGAGGGTTCAAGTCTCAGCGATTCGAAGGGCTGCCGAAGGGCGGATGCGGGTTCCGCGCGGACCGGGATGGTCCGCCGGAGCGTGTGGCCCGTCCACGGGCGCGAGATGTCCCTCGGATCGAGGCCCCGTTCCGCTCGGCTGACGCCAGGAAGGGCGGCAGCCCGGGTCACGAACAAGGAAATCGAGCCGGCGGAAAGCACGCTGGGTATGCGCGCTCCGTCGACCGGCATTGAGGAGGAGGAAACCATGCGGCTCTGTTTCGCAATGATCGTCGCCCTGGGCTTCGGGCTCTCGGGCTCGAGCGCACTGGCCGGCGATCCGCACCTGTTCACGGTGGACACCGGCGGGTTCAGTGGTGAGACCGGCGATGCCTTCAGCGCCTCGGTGGTGTTCGAGACGGTCGCCGTGGCGCAGGGCTGGTCGTTCGGCGTTTGTCAGGACGAGTCGCTGATCGCGATCGATGGCGCGGTCGAGGGTGCGACCACGCTGACGGTGAAGAACGGCGCCGCGCCGGACTTCTCGCAGATCAACGTCACCTCCGCCGGTGCCTCGATGGGTGTCGTGATCTCGTTCCTCGGACTCGCGACGCTGCCGGTCGGGGGCCCCTACGACATCCTCGACCTCGACTACACGATCACCGGCGCCGTCTCGGAGGCGACCGCCTCCGACATCTGCTTCTGCGATACCTTGGGCTCGCCGCCGGTGGCGACCGTGATCGTCGTCTCGGGCGCGAGCATCGTCCCCGCGCAGGTCTGCGGCTCCGTCAGCATCGCTCCGCCGCCCGAGTTCTTCATCGACATGGTCTGCACGCCGGACGTCGCCGACGTGACCGTGAACTGGACGACCCAGGACATGCCGCCGTTCGACTACCTGACGGTCCACAAGGATGGCGTGCTCGTCGAGTTCATCGACAACCCGCTCGGCGAAACCTCCTTCTCCTACTTCGACGACGTCGACATCCTCCCCGGCGCCACCTACACCTATCAGATCATCGGCGTGGTGTTCCTCGACCCGATGGGCGAGGCGACCGTGATCCAGGCGCAGTGCACGGTGACGATCGTCAGTCTCGAAGTCGATGAGATCGTCGACGGCAGCGGCTTCTTCTACGGTGGCGATACGGTCGAGATCGTCGGAATCGGGTTCCTGAACGGCACCGACCTGATGGTCGACTTCGGCGGCAACCCCGGCACCGACATCATGATCATCGACAACGAGCACCTGACCGTCGTCTCGCCGGCGGCGGACGCGCTCGGCTTCGTCGATGTGACGGTGTCCAACTCGATCGGCACCTTCACGGTGCCCAACGGTTTCCTGTACGGGTTCATCCGCGGCGATTTCGACTGCAACAGCACGGTCGACCTCGGGGATGCCCAAGGACTGCTGCTCTACCTGTTCGTCCAAGGTGATCCGCCCTGCTGCTTCGACGGCTCCGACGCCAACGACGACGGCACTCTCGACGCGGCGGACCCGATCAGCATCCTGGCGCACCTGTTCGACGGCGGAGCCCCGCTGCCCGAGCCGTTCCCGGATGTGCTCGGTGAGATGCTCGATCCGGCCGACGTCGGACTCGACCCCACCGACGATGCGCTGATCTGCTTCTGATCGATCTCGGTCGATCCGACGCGACAAGTGAAGAGCCCCCCGTGCGATCCGTCGCACGGGGGGCTCTTCTTCGTTCCCGACACCTCACGGCAGGAAGAGGAACGTCCCCTGATTCTGGGCAGCGAGGCTCTCCATGAAGGCGACGCCCTCCGTGTCCTGGATCAGGATCGTGTTGATCGGAACTGGCTCGTAGTTGGCCGTCGTGATATTGGTGAGTGCCGAGGACTCATCAGCGGGCCGACCGTCACCGACCACGATCACCGTCTTCTTCGACTTCGGCGACTGGTGACAGATCGCCAAGGTCTGAACCCCGGCCGGAGCGATGATCGTCCCTCCGGCGGCTTCCAGGGTCTGGATCCAGGTGTTCGCTGCCGACTTGTTGGCGGCACTGGCGCGGGAAGGGTAGGTGCGCCACGGGATCACGTTCGTCGAGAACGCGACGATGCCGATGTGAGCTCGGTGAGACAGAGAGTTGATCGACTCCGTCACTTGCTGCTTGAGGGTCTCCAGCGGAGAGCCCACCATGCTGCACGACTTGTCGAGACACCAGAAGAAGGCGTCTCCCTCGTAGGGCACACCGTAGAACACGATGCTCTCGGGGGCGTCTTCATCTTCCTCATCGTTTCCCTGCCCGGGGGCAGGGAGATCGAGGGGACGCTTGAGCACCTCCCTTTCATCGCCGACACTCGGCGTGAGACTCCCCCCTACCAACAGGACGCAAACGAACAGGACGAACCAAGAGCCGCGAATCATGTCGCGCCTTTCCATCCCAGGAGTCGTACGAACCTCGACTCCGGTGGGCGCGGCGACCCCGAGTCACCGCTGAGCTGGCGACCTCCTCCGAACGCACCTCCTCACGACGGATTTATCGGCCGCGCTCCCGGTCTTCATGAGCCACACGTTCCGACAAACTTTGTCGGCCGAGACGTGTTCCTGGACGAACTTGGGGGCGCATCGCGCCGGGGCGCGGCGACGGGGATGGGTGATCGGAAGGTCCGGACGACGGACTCCCCGGTCCCGGAGTCCGCGCCCTCGGTCGCACTCGCGGGGCGCTTCGCACAGGCGGCGATTGAGTTTGCGAAAGGAGTGCCCAAACCGGCTCGAGCTGCGTCGCGATCGGAACGCGGGATCGAATGCCGTGTGCCGCGACGTGCCGGGTGATTACAATCTCGCCCCTTTGTTCGGCGAGCGAACGCCGCACGGCCTCACCCACGGGCGCATCGAAGGAGACCGACATGAAGTTCGAGAAGACCTACATCCCGTTCCGCGGGTACTGGAGCACCCCGTTCGCGAAATGGCAGGGCAGCCTGTCGTCGATCAGTTCCGTCCACCTCGCGGCACAGGCGGCCCGAACCGGACTCGCGCAGCGATCGATCTCACCCGAAGTGTTCGACTCGATCGCGCTCGGGATCACCGTCCCCCAGAAGTCGTCGTTCTACGGTGCCCCGTGGGTGGCCGCGATGGTCGGTGCCGAAGGCATCAGCGGCCCGATGGTCGCCCAAGCGTGCGCGACCGGCGCGCGGGTGCTCGCGACCGCCGGCACCGAAGTGGAGCTCGGCGGCGAACAGACCGTGCTGACGGTGACGACCGATCGTTGCTCGAACGGTCCCCACCTCTATTATCCCGCGCCGAACGGCCCGGGTGGAACCGGCCGCGGTGAAGACTGGGTGATGGACAACTTCGGCCACGATCCGTGGGCCCGAAACGCCATGATCGAGACCGCGGAGAACGTCGCCAAGGAGGCGGGCATCTCGCGCGAGGAGCAGGACGCGCTGACGCTGCGCCGCCACGAGCAGTACCAGGACGCGCTCGCCAACGACCAGGCGTTCCAGAAGCGATACATGCTGACGCCGTTCGAGCTGATGGACGAGCGTGGGAAGAAGGCCGTCGCGAAGATCGCGGCGGATGAAGGCGTCTTCCCCACCACCGCCGAAGGACTCGCGAAGCTGCGTCCCGTCATGCCCGAGGGCACGGTGACCTTCGGCAGCCAGACGCATCCGGCGGACGGATGCTGCGGCATGGTGGTCTGTGATCGAGCGCGCGCGAAATCGCTCGCCGCTGCCGGCGGCCCCGAGGTCCAGCTCTTGAGCTACGGACAGAGCCGCGTCGAGAAGGGGCGCATGGCGAAGGCGACGGTGCCCGCGGCGCGTGCCGCGCTCGAGTCCGCCAGTGGTATCGGGATCGACGCGATCGACGTCATCAAGACGCACAATCCGTTCGCCGTGAACGATGTCTACTTCGCCCGCGAGATGGGCGTCGACGCGAACGGGTTCAACAACTACGGCTCCTCGTTGATCTACGGGCACCCGCAAGGGCCGACCGGGACTCGGTTGATCATCGAGATGATCGAAGAGCTCGAGATGCGCGGCGGCGGGACCGGACTCTTCGTCGGCTGCGCGGCGGGCGACACCGCGGCCGCCGTCGTGATTCGCGTCGGCTGATGCTCTACGCCTACGACAAGATCGAGCGCCACCACACCAAGGAGGGTCACCCGGAGAACGCCGGGCGACTCGCGGGGACGCTCGACTTGTTGCGGGCCGACGGCATTCTCGGGCGCCTCGAGGAGATCCCGGTCGTGCGCGCCGAGCGCGATCTCCTCGAGCGCGTGCACACGCCGGCCTACCTCGACTTCGTCGAGTCGGTCGTCGCGCGAGGCGGTGGCCAGCTCGATCCCGACACCTACGCCTGCCCTGTCTCGTTCACGGCGGCCTGCGCATCGGCCGGCGCGCTCCTGAGTCTTCTCGAGCGCGTCATGACCGGCACGAAGCGTCGGGGCATGTCGATCATGCGCCCGCCCGGACACCACGCACTGAGCCATCAGGCGATGGGCTTCTGCATCATCGCCAACGTCGCGCTCGCCGCGCGCGTCGCTCGCGAGGACTACGGCGCGGAGCGCGTGTTGATCGTCGATTGGGACGTGCACCACGGGAACGGCACCGAAGCGATCCTCGACGAGGACCCGACGATCGCCTTCTTCTCGACCCATCAGTACCCGTACTACCCCGGCACCGGTCACCTCGAGCACATCGGTCGCGGCGACGGCGAGGGCGCGACGGTCAACGTGCCCTTCCCGGCCGGCGTCGGCGATCAGGGCTACCGCCGAGCCTTCGAGGAGATCCTCGTGCCGTTCGCGGAGCGCTTCGATCCCGACCTGGTGATCGTCTCCGCCGGTTTCGACGCCCACTGGCGCGACCCGCTCGCCCAGGAGCGCGTCAGCCTCCCCGGCTTCGCCGAGCTCCAACGGACCGTCACCGGAATCGCCGATCGCCACGCCGAAGGCCGACTCCTCCTCGCCCTCGAAGGCGGCTACGACCTCGAAGTCCTCCCCCACGCGATCCTCAACGCGCTCCGCCTCCTCGAGGACCGTCCGCTCGAAGATCCGGCGGCGGAGATCTCCGACCCCTTCGGCCTCGCCCCCCCGAGCGCCGAACCGGATGTCACCGCCCTGATCACCGCCGCCCGTCGCCTCCACGGCCTCGACTGAACCGCTTCCAGAACAACCGATTCCACCGGCTTGACACCATCCCCCCCCCGCGGAACAATCCGCCTTCGCTCCACGCGAGATATCTGTGGAGGGTGTAGCTCAGGTGGTTAGAGCGCCAGATTGTGGTTCTGGAAGTCGAGGGTTCGAGTCCCTCCACTCTCCCCATACTTATGACTTCGGGCTGCGGCGACTGGACAGATGACGGATCGTTCTGGTCGGACGGCACTCCCCAGTTCCGACCGAGCCGACTGCCGAAGGCGACTCTTCGTTGTCGCTCAGTCGGGATACGGGAGCGCGAAGAAGTTGAAGCCCGTTCCCGCGAGCAGCTCACTCGCACTGTCGAAGGTCCTCTGCCAATGTCGGTACTTCGGATCCGAGGCCAGACCCGATAGGTCGCAGACCGCGTATCCTCCATCATCGAGCCGCTCGACCTTCAGCGTCCTCTCGCCTGACGCGTGGCTTCGTGCGTCTTCCAGTCGGTCGAATCGAATGAAGTCTCCGGCGGCCACGAGAGCTTCGATGTAGCCACCCTTCGACTCGTCAAGACGGAGGAACGCCTCGACC
>JAGQRC010001170.1 GCA_020425835.1 Planctomycetota bacterium
TGTTCATCGTGGTCGCGCTGCTCATGCAGGCGCGGATCACGTGGTTGCCGAACTTGCTGATCCAGACCCGCTTGGCCGGCACGTTCTTGTAGCCACCGCCGGGCATGTGTGGGCTGGCCACCGTGATGTCGACGTCGGGGTTGTCGAGCATCGCCTGGTAGAGCCGTTCGACGATGTCCTCGCCCCACGACAGGTCGATCTCGGTGGTCACCAGAATGCGGCCGCGCGCCTGGTGGATGCCGGTGCGCAGCGCGTGGCCTCGGCCCCGGTTGTGCGGGTAGCTGAGCACCCGAAGCTTCGGCTCGGTGCGGGCGATGTCGCGCGCGACTTGCAGCGATCCATCGCGACTGCCGTCATTCACCACGATCAGCTCCCAGCTGACGTGGAGTCGTTCATGGAGGCGCTGCAGCAGCGCACGGATCGCGGCGCCGATGATCTGCTCCTCGTTGTAGAACGGGCAGATCACGGAGATCTCCAGCTCCTCGCCCACCTGGGACAGGGTGTCACCTTCGATGTGTTGCATCACGCGGGTTCCTCGGTGCCATGGCCCGTGGGCGA
>JAGQRC010001171.1 GCA_020425835.1 Planctomycetota bacterium
CGTTCGAGACCCCGGAGATCGACACCATCGTGTTGCTCTCGGACGGTTGTCCATCGAAGGCGGGGCACAAGTGGAAGGAGCTGATCGAGAAGATCCTCGTCGACGTGCCGAAGTGGAACGCGCTGCCGAAGATCGAGATCGACACCTTCGGGTTCGAGGGGGAGGGCGAACTTCCTCCCGGCCAGCAGCGCGGAAAGCCCGATCCCGAGGACCCGAAGCCGGAGGACCTGATCGCCTTCCTGAAGAAGCTCGCCGAAGACAGCGGCGGCAAGTACACGCCGGTGCCGTAGTGGCCCGTGCAGCAAGTTCGTTGAGTATCGATCCCCCGATTGCCGGGCGAACTCATACTTCGACGGGTGTGCTGGGCGCAAGAAGCTCGGGCTCTCGGCCGGAATGAGTTTTCAACGGACTGAGGGGTTCGGAGCGTCATGGGGGCCGTGGTTTCGCCCTTGCAGTCGACCGGTTGCCGGTCATGCTGACTCGACCCGAAGGGATGGTGTCGGATGGGGCCTTGGACCGGTCTCGTCGTTCTCCTCCTGGGCACGCCCCCCGCGTCGG
>JAGQRC010001172.1 GCA_020425835.1 Planctomycetota bacterium
CGAGACCGTGCGCCCGCCGACGTCCTGCGATCCCAGGTCGAAGTCGCAGCCGAGCATGGCGACGTTGGCGCCGGGGGCGCCCTCGCTGGTGGGGCCGGAGCGGTAGTAGGCGTGCCCGACGTTGAGTTCCGAGATCATCTCCGAGATCACGAATCCGACATCGTCGCGGCTGGCGCAGTCGGGCAGCATGGCGGCGTACTGCTCGTACACCGCGTTCCAGTCGACGCCGTGCATCGTCGGGTCGTAGAAGTAGTCGCGCTGGCGTCGCCAGGCGTCGCGGTAGACCCCGGCCCACTCCTCGCGCGGGTCGATGGTCACGTTCATGCCGCCGGTCGGGACCGCGCTCTCGAACTTCTGGTTGGGGCGGGCCGCGATGATGTAGGTCCGCCCGGAGCGGTTCACGAGCAGGTGCTCGGCGTCGGCGGCGAGCTCGAACCCGCCGACGCCGGTGGCAACGGTCTCTTCCTTGCGCTTGTCGTCGTCGGTTTCGAGGGCGTTGTAGAGGCGGATGGAGGGCTCGCCCTCGATGCCGCGGGGCGAGCGCCGGGTGAAGAG
>JAGQRC010001173.1 GCA_020425835.1 Planctomycetota bacterium
CGCCAGGGCACCGCTGTTCAGACCGAAGCAGGGGTTCGCCAGGTTGGTCGGAGCCACGGCATCACCGGACAGCAGCACCGAGGTCGAGGCCGCCGGACCGCCGGTCATGGTGAAGCGCAGGTCCGTCGTGCTGCCGGCCGGGAGCGACACCGAGAGGTCGCCGCTGGCACCGAGGCGCGAGCCGTTGCCCGAGCTGTTCAGGCAGCCGCCGACGGTTCCCGGAGCGGTGTTGTTGCCGCAGGGGCAGTCGGTGCAGCCCATCTGGTCGCCGCCGTCGCCGTTGCAGACGTCGGTGAACGGGCTGACGCCCATGCCCGGCGGGGCCCAGAGGCCGCGCTCGATGACCTCGAAGTCGACGACGAACGGCCCGTTGTTGGTGCCGCACATGCCGAGCGGGTCGGCGCCGCCCCACAGGTTGGCGTCGGCCACGGTGACGAACTCGCCGAAGTCGAGGGCGTCGCCGTCGTTGTTGGTGTCGGTCAGCTGGTGCACGGAGAACGTGCCGCCGGCCAGGTCGAGGACGTAGACCGAGTTGCCGATCACCTCGAGGCCCA
>JAGQRC010001174.1 GCA_020425835.1 Planctomycetota bacterium
GGCCGGGCTCCCAGGGGCGCGGCAGGCTGAGTCATGTCGCTCCCCAACAGCGCCGGGCCCCCGATGATTCCGCTCGCACGGTCTCAGCCCGGAGGCAGCACCCGACGAAGGAACTGCCGGGTGCGCTCCTCTCGGGGGGCGGAGAAGATCTGTGCCGGCGGCCCGGACTCCAGCACCCGGCCGGCGTCGAGGAAGCAGACGCTGGTGGCCACCTCGCGCGCGAACGTCATCTCGTGGGTCGCGAGCACCATGGTGGTGCCCTCCTCGGCCAGGTCGCGGACGATCGCCAGCACGTCGCCGACCAGCTCCGGGTCGAGCGCGGCGGTGATCTCGTCGAGCAGCAGCAGCGCCGGCCGGGTGGCAAGGGCACGGAGCAGAGCGACCCGCTCCTGCTGGCCGCCGGAGAGCCGGTCGGGGTGGCTGGCCGCCTTGTCGGCGAGGCCGAAGCGCTCGAGCAGCTCGTGGGCGCGCGCCTCGGCCTCGACGCGCCCGACCCGATGCACCTTGCGCGGCGCCAGGGTGATGTTGTCGAGGACGCTCAGGTGCGGGAAG
>JAGQRC010001175.1 GCA_020425835.1 Planctomycetota bacterium
CGAGCGTTCGTCCAACCCCAGCGTGGGTTCACCACGCAGCGCGGCGACGCCGGTATTGGCGGCGGCAAAGCTGTGCTTGTGAATACTCAGGACACCGGTGCCGGTGATGTCGCGGGCAGCCGGATCGTCCGACGGAACGACGGGCATGTGACAGGCGGCGCAGTTTTCGACGGCCTTGGGTGGGTAGTAGAAACTGTCGATGCGGTGTCCGGACACCCCGCTGAACAGGAAACTGTCGTAATGGTCCTGCCCGCGCAGCCATTTGTAGTGGTTGAATGCCTGCGGTAGATGCACCTTGTGACAGGCCGAGCAGAACTCGGCGGTCTTGTGCACCGGCTTGAGCAGGGTGGCTTTGTGAAATGCCGGTTTGGCCTTGATCAGTTGACGATTGATGGCCTTGAGTACGGGACTTTCACTATGCGCGAACGGGTATCGGGGTGGATCGACGATGCTGTAATCGCCGTTGCCAAGCGGGCTGTCCACGCGCTGAATGGCATGACAGCCCAGGCAGGTGATGCCGGCCTGCGCGGAGGCGGAATCGCCGTCGAAAT
>JAGQRC010001176.1 GCA_020425835.1 Planctomycetota bacterium
AGAAGCCTCCGTGAAAACACCTCGAGGGTGGAGCCACGGTATCCGTGACCCCGGCTCGCGGCAAGCGACGAGCCGAGGTCGAACGGTCCTCGGCTCCCGCTTCACGGACAGGCGTCGAACGACACGCAGTCGAGCGTGTCCGGAGTCGGGTCGGTTCCGCAGCCCCCGAACGGGGCCGCCGGTGTCGAACCACCGATGAACAGGCTCGACAGGGCGTACACGGCGTCGCTGATGTCGATGCCGCCGTCATCGTTGATGTCGCAGGCGTCATCGCACGAGGGCGCGGCGCTTCCGCTGAAGAGCACGGCGAGGAGCGCGACCGGATCGGCGATGTCGAAGGCGCCGTCCGTGTTGCAGTCGCCGCGGCGGAACGGGGCGTCGAGCTCGATCGCGACGATCTCGTCCTCGATCGCGACGTACAGCGCGGTGCCGTCGGGAGAGAAGGCGATGTCGGGGACGTTGCTCGTCACGCTGCGGAATCCCGTCGCGAAGACCGAGGTCGTGCCGTCCGGCGCGACGGTGTAGAGCGTCGAGGCGGATCCGACATGGTC
>JAGQRC010001177.1 GCA_020425835.1 Planctomycetota bacterium
GTGTGCATGGGGCGATACCGCAACATCGGCTGGCTGAAGCCGGTGACGCGTGCGCACAAAGACGCGGCCCTCGCGTGCCTCGACCGCGTGGGCATGCGCGACCTCGCGCACCGCCAGATCAGCCAGCTCTCCGGCGGGCAGCAGCAGCGGGTCGCCATCATCCGTGCGCTCGCCATGCGGCCGGAGATCATGTTGTTCGACGAGATCACCTCCGCGCTCGATCCGGAGCTGGTCGAGGAGGTGCTGGACGTGCTGCGGCACCTGCGCGCCGAGGGCAAGACCATGGTGCTGGCGACCCACGAGATGAGCTTCGCCCGCGTGCTCGCCGACCGGGTCTGCTTCCTCGACGGCGGCCTGATCGCCGAGGAGGGCCCGCCGGAGCGGATGTTCACCGCGCCCGAGGCGGAGCGCACCCGCGCGTTCCTGAGGCGCGTGCTGCGGTAGGACGTGCTCGATGAGGACAAGGCCATCGAATACGTCGCAGCGATTTTCTTGTTCGCTCTTTCCGGGCGGAAAAGTGGTTCCCACCTTTCCTGAAGAGGCTCAGGCG
>JAGQRC010001178.1 GCA_020425835.1 Planctomycetota bacterium
CAGGTCTCCATGTCCGTGAGGTTGAGGTTGGTGAACATGTTCGACAGCAGCGTGAGGAAGCGGTTGCCCACGTAGTGCCAGAACAGGTGCACGCGCACGTACGGGCCGCCGAGGAAGCGGCTGCCGTAGACGACGTCGGCCTTGCCGTCGACGATCGGCTTGAGCAGGGCGGCGTAGTCGGAGGGGTCGTACTCGAGGTCGGCGTCCTGGATCACGACGACGTTGCCGCGGGCCTCCTTGAAGCCGGTCTTGAGCGCGGCGCCCTTGCCCCGGTTGTGCTCGTGGTGCACGACGCGGATCCCGTCCTCCTGCCCGAGGCGGGCCAGGATCTCGAGGCTGCCGTCCGAGGAGCCGTCGTCGACGAGCACGATCTCCTTGCGGGTCGGCTCGCGCTGGACGAGGCGCACGATGTCCTCGAGGGTGGCCTCCTCGTTGTAGACCGGGATGACGACGGTCAGGAGCAGGTCCTCGGGGGCGATCGGCGTCAGGTGCTTGCTCAGACGGCGGCCGCCCGCCCCGTCGCGCGCGCCTTCGGGCTCGGGAGGGGTG
>JAGQRC010001179.1 GCA_020425835.1 Planctomycetota bacterium
CCCCGAGCCCGGCCGCGGGACGAGGTGGCGCCGCCGGACGCGCCCGCGAGGCCCGCTCCCGCGGTTCCATCGGACGAGGCTCCGCCGGCCGACGCGGAGGCCGGGGGCCCCCGCGCTCGGGGCG
This sequence comes from Planctomycetota bacterium, assembly GCA_020425835.1. The sequence continues at coordinate 125 of JAGQRC010001179.1, forward strand.
TGACGGGCCTCGCCCATCACGCCCGCGACCATCACCGCGCCGAGGGCCCGCCAAGATCAGATCTCGCGGTAGACCCAGCGACGAATCGCCTGGAGTCGGTTCGACACGCTTTCGGGTTCGGGATCGATCAGCCACAGGGCTGCAGCCACCGAGGACAACAACGAATTGCCGTCCTGGGGCGTGAAGCAGAACCCGTAGACCTCACGCCCATGCCGCACCGCCAGGGTTGGCGCCACGACGACGGTCTGCGACAGGATGCGGCCGTAGTAGCCGTGGTCGCGACCGAAGCTGAAGATCAGGTTGGCGTGGCGCTTGTCGGTCATGGCGACGCGGTGGTTGTCGACCAGGCGGCGCTTGACCTCCTCGAGTGTGGTGTCGCGGCTCAGGTGCAGGTGGAACCACAACGAGTGCATGTACTGGGTG
>JAGQRC010000116.1 GCA_020425835.1 Planctomycetota bacterium
CAGTGCGGTCGGGCCGCCGCTCGGCTGGAGGAGCTCGTCGCGTCGGTCAGTGGGATCGAGCGCGAGGTCCGAGAGGCGCGGGCAGGAGATCGCCTGACCCAAGGACTGGCCGAAGTCGACGCGCTGCGTCACGCCCTTCGATCCCGCCGCGATGAGGCGTTGTTGGCGAAGGCGGGCGCCGTCCTGGTCGGCGGTGTGATCACCGAGCATCGCGAGAGAAGTCAGCCGCGCCTCTTCCGACGGGCCAGTGAGCTGTTCCGCGCCTTCACGCAACATCGCTACGAGCTCCGCGTGGGCGAGGCCGATCCCGCCTCGAAGGGAGATCCGGTCGCGACGTTCGAGGCGATCGATGTAACGACCGGTGATCACCTCGCGACCCGGGCGCTCTCGTCGGGTACGCGGACGCAGCTACTGCTCGCGGTGAGGCTCGCCTTCGCGCTCGAGAGCGTGCGGACGGCCACGGTCCCGTTCTTCCTGGACGAGGTCCTGAGCCACTCCGACCCCGAACGAAGCCGAGCGGTGGCCGAGAGCCTCCGACACTTGGTTCGAGGGGAAGGCCGCCAGGTCTTCTACCTCTCGTGTCAGCCGGAGGAGGAGATCCTCTTCCGATCGATCTTCGCCACCCCGACGCCGGGCGCGGAGTCGGAGACCGACGGACTGACAGTGATCGACGTCGCCCGCCTCCGCGGAGCCGACGAACTCGATCGCGCTCCGCTCCTTCCGTCGCCGCATCCCCGGGAGCTGCCGAGCCCCGCTCTCACTCCGGCCGCGTTCGCTCGCGCCGCCGGGGTCGCGCGCTTCGACATGAGACGAGGCTTGGATGCCCAACACATCTTCCACTTGCTCGTCCCCGATCTCGAGCTGGTCCGAACTCTCCTCGGGCTCGGGATCGAGACCATCGGACAACTCCGCAGTTTCTCGGTGAGCGACGGTATCGAGTCGTTCCTCGATGATGAGCAGCGAGCGCGGGTCCACATCGAGATCCGAGTCGCGTGCGAGTTCGAGCGGTGCTGGCGTGTCGGGCGGGGCCGTCCGATCGACCGTCGAGCGCTCGCCGAGGCGGGGGTCCGAGGTCGATACCTCGACTCGTTGACCGACCTCGCCGACACCTTGAATGGCGACCCCGACGCGTTCCTGCAGGCGCTCGATCTCCGCGTCGACCCGAGGACCAAGGGATTCCGCAATCAGGATCAGCTGGCGGCCCACCTCGAGTCCGAGGGGTTCGTGGACCACCGGCAGATGCCTTCCCCCGAACAGCGCCGCGTCGAACTCCTGGATCGGCTCGCGGAGATCGTGGCCACCGGAGAGATCGATGCGGAGCAGCTCGACCGACGACTCTCTCACCTCGAGACCCTCGTAGACCCGAAGTCGAAGAAGCGACGCTCGAAGACACCCACGACGGAGCCCTCCTCATGACCACTTCGTGGCACATCGGCTTCATCTGCTCGGGCAACATCTGTCGCAGCCCCTATGCCGAGGGGCTACTCCGACACCTCGCGCGCGAGAAGGGTTGGGGCGACCGATTGAGGGTGAGTTCCGCGGGCACGCTCGGCATCGACGACGCGCCCGCCGACACGCTGACGCTCGCGCTCGCGGCAGAGCGTGGATTCCAGTTGTTGAGCCATCGCTCGCGCGGGGTGAGCCGCCCGTACCTCGAGAACTGCGACGTCGTACTCTGTATGGGTCGGTCTCACGTCGAAGGGCTCCGAGAGGAGTTCCCGGAGCTCGGGGCACGGATCTACCTGCTCGGCTCGTACCCGCATCTCCACCTCGACGGGGATCCGATCCCCGATCCGGTGGGACGTGAGGTCGAAGTGTTTCTCGAGGTGCACGCGGCCATCGAATCCGCCCTCCAACCGGTGCTCGTCGATCTCCGACGACGGTTCTCGCTCGACCCCGATCCTCGCGCCGGCGACTGACCCGATCCGGAACGTGCCGGGCCCTGCCGGTCCATCGATGCTCGTGGCAACGACATGGGACGTCCAAGATCGGGTCACCCTCGGCCGGGGATCCCGGGTGGGTCCGGGTCACGTGGCGGGTCGGACGCTCCTCATCGTAGACTCGATCAAAGGAGGCCATCGGGCATCGCTCTCTCGGTATCGGGGAGCGTGGGACCGATGCCACCGAAGTCTATCGACCCGCCGTTGCGCGCCTCGCGCGGGCGGGCCTTCCTCGTGTCACGGAGGTCGCTGTGTCGACGCGTTTCGAGCTGAACTCCACTCGCCGCGAGTTCGTCCGGGTCCAGACGGATATCCCCGTTCGCTACAAGTTCCTATCGAAGGAGATCGACCTCGGGACGGATCAGATCTTCGAAGGCACCAGCAACTGCCTCTCGGGTGGGGGTCTGCTCCTCTACGGCCGACTGCCGAGCCTGAACTGGATCCCGGCGCTGCTGATGTCGAAGATCCATCTCGGCATCAACCTGCTGCTTCCATCCTCCGACGAGCCGGTGAAGGCGCTCTGTGCCTGCTCGTGGTTCGAGGAGATTCCCGAGGGCAGCGAACGCTGCACGATGGGTCTTCGCTTCGAGAACATCGAGAAAGAGAAACAGGACCTGATCCTGAAGTACTTGATCAAGGCGCAGATGACCAAATAGCCTGTCCCCCGATGAGCTCGACCCGGACGGGTACCACCGTGTCGAACCGCCGACGCACCTTCGGATCTCGGCGGCTTCGACACGACTCCGTCCCTCGCAGCCCGTTGAAAACTCGTTCCGGCGGCTTCAACGGACTACTGCGGGAGCGTCGACTCCAATCGGGAGGGTGCTTTGCCGAACATCTTGCCCACGGCGCTCGGTCTGCTCGCACTCGCCGTGTCCGAGGCGTTCGCCTCGACCTCTCCCCTGCCGCAAACCGCGGTGACCCTTGCGTCGATCGGGTTCGTCCCCCTCACCGCGCTCGGCGTCTCGTTCATCGGCGCACTCCGCGTTCGTCGATCATCGGTTCCGCCCGCATTCCTCCGTTCTGCGACTCGACGCTGGACCACGATCGTCACCGCCCTCGTGTTCCTGTTCGCGTCGGTCGAGGGGCGTTGGTTCGATCTCTGTTCGACGTGGATCCCGCCCCAGGTCCCCGGGCTCCATCGGCTCGCGGCCATCGCACCGTACGCCCTGTCCGTCGCGCTCACCGCGGGACGTCCGGGCGGTCACTCGCCGGGCCCCTCTCCGGGACGCGTGGCGTGGATCCTGGGCGTGCCGTACCTCGGATTCTGCGCTGTGCTCGATCTGGGTTGGTACCTCCCGCGAACGGAGGAGACGTTCGCGCTGACGCCCTGGGCGACCGCACTCGGCTGCCTGGGGCTGCTCCTCTCGCTCCTGGCCGTGAGCCCATTCCTCCTCGGCTCGCTATGGCCGTCACGCCACCTTCCCGCCGGGGCCCTACGCGAGGCGCTCGACGAGGCGACCCATCTCGCGGGGGTGCGCGTGCGGGGAGTCCGAGTGTGGGACACGCCGATCTTCAACGCCTGCGTCGTCGGTCTGGTGAGGTCACACCGCTGGGTCTACTACACCCGGGGTCTGCTCCAGGTGCTCACCGGTCCCGAAGTCGTGGCCGTCCATGCCCACGAACTCGCGCACGTTCGACGTCACCACCTCTGGTTGTTGCTCGGGTCGGCGACGATTGGGTTGCTGGTGTTGATCGCCGTCGATCCGTGGCTGGGGGACAGTGAGAGTCTCCTGCGCTGGGGTGTCTACTCGACGCTCGCGATCGGCACGCCCCTGTTGTTCTGCGCGCTCTCACGGCAGTTCGAGCTCGAGGCGGACGCGGATGCGGCCCGCACCGTTCCGGCGGTTCACTTCGTCAGTGCGTTGGGCCGAGTGTCGGGACCGGAAGGTCCGAGCGCGCGAAAGCTCTTCCGCCGACATCCGCCGACGCGATCTCGACTCCAGCGCGTCCTCGATGGCGTCGCTCCCACTCCTTCGCCGAGTCGTGCCGCGACTCCATGGATCCTCGCGGGACTGTTCGTTTCGGTCGCCGCGATCGCCATGAGCTCCGTCGCACTCCGTCGCGATGTGGGCCGCTGGGAGGTCGACCGCTCGCTCTATCTGATCCGTTCGGCCGAGTCGCGGGCGTTTCGTGGTGGTGCTTTCGGTCCGACGGAGATCGAGATGCTCGAGGGCGCACGGAGTGCGCTCCAGACGGCGAGCGAAGCGCTTCGCGAGGATCCTCGCCGCGGCCCGGAGCTCGAGCGAGTGCGGCGACTCCTCTCCTCACTGGACAAGGCCCGCTCGGTCAGCCGCTGATCGTCGCGGAGGCGGGACGAAGGGGACAGAGAAAGAGACCGCGGGGGATCCCCGGTCGGATGACCAACGATCCGGCGGGGAGTCGCCAGCCCTCCTTCGCCAAGGCGGCGATGTCGCGCTTCGGCGGCGGGTTCACGATGAAGGCGAATCCACGCGAGCCGAAACCGAGCCGGGTCGGAACCGCATCGAGGTCGACCTCGATCTCGTCGACCTCGATGCGGTCGTCGAGGAGCCTCCGCAGGACTCCGCGCTCGACCCACTCGGCGTCGAATCGTGACGCGACGTCCGGTGCGTTCTCGTGATCGACGAGTTGTACGCACTCCTCCTCCGAGCGGATCAGGAACGCGGTGCTGCAACCCCGGACCGCGAGACCAACCGCGCGATGGACGACACCGTCGTTGCGAACCCGCTCCACGAATCCCTGCCATGCCGAGGAGTCGCCGACGCGGTACTCTTCGACCTCGTACCGGTCGTGCAGCTCCGCGAGAGTCTGGTTCAGGTCGAGCGGCCGACGGTAGATCCGAGCGGTCGGCGCGAAGCTCACCCCGAAATCCCGTTGATGATAGAACCGAACCGCGGGGCGCACCGTCGATGCGATGGTCGGTGCGTCGCGTAGCCGAACGAGTGCGCGATAGACGGCGACATCTCCGACGATCGCCCCACCACACTCCTCGAGCACACCGGCGACGTAGGCCGATTCATCCTGCGGCAGGTGCCAGACGCGAGTCACGGTGCCGTCCGGCGATCTCAGGCTGACGATCGGGGAGTTCTTCTGACGCTCTTCGATCAGCTTCTCGAGCCGGTGCTCCTCGTCTCGATACAGGGCGACGATCCCGCTCGGGTCGACGCCACCGCGACGGATCGCGTTCGCCGTGGAGTCCACGACATCCCGAGCGACGGATACCACCGGGACGAAACGCCTGGCGGAAGGGTCGAGACTTCCCACCCAGCAGTGCCGGACCTTCTCGACGGAGCCCGAGTTCGGCGACTCCTCACGAACCAAGTAGATCCCGCTCCGTCCGGTCGGCACCCATGTGCCTGCGCGCACCCCCGCCATCGCGGCGATCGGTGTCTCCGCTTCGGGAATGAGGGCACGGAGGCCCTCGGAATGCCGAAGCCGTCCGTGCCGCTCCGCTTCGGTACGCGAGTCCAGACAGGGGCGCGCCGTCGGGACGTGGATCAGCGGCTCAATGGGGCCGACGATTCCCATTCGAGGACTTCTTTCCGATCGACGGCACTCACGGGACGAGAGTGAACGTCCCGCCGTTCTGCTGGGCGAGTTGTTGGAAGAATGCAACGCCGTCGGACGACGACGAGATGTAGAGCGTGTGAACGGGGATGCTCGAGTAGTTGGCGGACGCGACGTCGGCCAACACCGCGGGTCCGGTGTCCACACCGTCGCACCAAGGCTGACCGTCGCCGAGGATCAGGACGCTCGATCGACGGGCCCCGCTCTCGCGAGCGATGGCGAGGATCTGAACTGCGGCGGGGCCGAGACAGGTCCACCCGTCCGGCTGGAGCTGCTGCACCCAGCCGACAGCGGACTGCTTGTTCGCAGTACTGGCGCGACGAGGGCCCGAGGCCCACACCACCGTGTTCGAGGAGAAGGCGTTGATCCCGAACTCCGCTCGCGAGGAAAGCTGGAGGATCGCATCGGTCGTCTCCTGCTTCAGAGTCTCGATCTCACCGTCCCAGCCCATGCTGCACGACTTGTCGAGGCACCAGAAGAAGGCGTCGCCCTCGTACTCCGAGCCGTAGAACGTGATGCTCTCCGGCGCATCCTCGTCGAGCTCCTCGGCACCACGACCCGGAGCGGGGAGGTCCAGTGGGACGGTGGCCTTCGCGACGTCGCTGTCGTCGGGAAAGCCGGCCCTGGCGATCAACGCGACCAGACCCACGACCAGAATGAGCGCTCGAAACATCGTTGTCCTCCGGGATCAAACCTATCCCGGGAGGGTGAGTCACCCAATCTCGCGATCCTCGGCAACTCGGGGCGTCCGTCTCACGACCCGTGCAGGTCGGGACTTGGGATCCATCGGGCGGTGACGTCGGGACCGGTGCGGTCGACAGGGCGGGGAGCCGGACCAGTGGTCGGGCAAGCGGCGGGTGGGAACGAAAAGACCCTGAGGCCACCAGGGGTGATCTCAGGGTCTCTGTTCACGAGCGCAAATGCACTCGAGTTCTCAGTGCTCGCCCGTGTCAGTTCACGAGCGTGAACGTCCCGTTGTTCTGGGCGGCGATCTGCTGGAAGCAGACAATGCCGTCACTGCTCGCCGAGATGTAGAGCGTATGGACGGGGAGGTTCTGGAAGTTGGCGGAGTTGATGTCGCCTTGAACCGCCGAGCAGTTTCCCGAGACGGAGCAGCTGGGGACGCCGTCCCCGAGGATCAGGACTTGTCGACGGCGCTTCGAGCACTGGTTGGCGATGTTGATCGTCTGGACCGCTGCGGGGCCGAGGCAGGTTCCACCCGCCGCCTGGAGGCTGCTGACCCAGCTCGTGGCGTTGCCCTTGTTGCCGGCGTTCGCGCGTCGCGGCTGGTAGCTCCAGACGAGGTTGTTATCGGAGAAGGCGACCATGCTGAACTCGGCTCGCGCCGACAGCTCGCCAATGGACTGGGTCATCTCGGACTTCAGCGTCCCGATCTCACCGCCCCAACCCATGCTGCAGGACTTGTCGAGACACCAGAAGAAAGCGTCACCTTCGTACTCAGCACCATAGAAGGTAATGCTCTCGGGCGCGTCTTCGTCATCTTCGTCGTCGCCCGCGCCGCCGCTCGGGAGGTCGAGTGGGCGCTTCGGCCCATTGCCGTTGCCACCCCCGTCTTGCGCCACAATCCAGGAACAGGTACCCGCGATCGTGCCGAGGACGATCAGGACTGCCACCAAGCGCATTGCTCACTCCCTCACTTTTTCTTTCCCGTCGACCCAAATCCGAAATCGCCGAGGCGGCGACTTCTCCGTGCTGAACGACTTCCCCAGTGTCCGCACAAGAGAATGGACGAGATCGATCTCACGATCCCGTGCAGTGAATTTGGCTGGCCTCGAGACCCACAGGAAAACCCTCGACCCAGGTCTCGACGGTGCCGAGGATAACGGCCGAAGCCGGTTCCGAAAACATGGATTGCCCAGAACCGGGGACCGAGTCGAGTCGACCCGGAGCGAACCGCGCCGCGGGCAAACACCGCAAGAGTCAACAAGGAAAGACCTTATGACCGACCCCGTCGTTGGAGTGGTCACGATCTCCGATCGAGCAGCCGGCGGCACCTACGTGGACCGGAGCGGCCCCGAGCTGATCCGCGTGCTCGACGAGTGCCTCGAGGGCCCATGGCGCGCCGAGTCGCGGGTGATCCCCGACGAGCAGCCGACGATCGAGACGACGATTCGAGAACTCGCCGGCCTCGGAGCCTCCCTCGTCGTGACGACCGGTGGGACCGGTCCGGGCCCGCGGGATGTCACCCCCGAGGCCGTAGCGGCAGTCTGCACTCGGATCTTCCCGGGGTTCGGGGAGCGAATGAGAGCGGCGGCGGCGGACCGCGTCCCGACCGCGATCCTCTCGCGTCAGATCGCCGGCGCCATCGGGTCGACGCTGGTCATCGCGCTCCCGGGAAGCCCGAAGGCTATCGCAGAGTGCCTGGACGCGGTGTTCCCGGCGATCCCCCACTGCGTCGAACTCCTCGGGGGATCCCCGCTCCGGGTGAAACGCCGGATCGACCCCGGCCACTGATCCCCTTGCGCAGACAACCCTGCCGGACAGGGACGCCAGCCCGGACTGATGGAGCAGTCCGTTGAAAGACTGCCTTCGAGGCGAGAGTCCGAGATTTCAAGGCCAGTACTTCCGGCGAAACGCAGTCGTATTGGCTCATACGTCGAGTTTCGACGGGTGTGCTGGGCGCAGGAAGCTCGGGTTCTCGGCGGGAATGGGTTTTCAACGGGCTCCTAGTCTCGGGCGCCCACCGATCGGTAGAAGGACTCGTACCGGTCCACGATAGCGTCGCGGTCGAACGATTCCACGGCTCGGCGACGGGCG
>JAGQRC010001180.1 GCA_020425835.1 Planctomycetota bacterium
TCTGCTTCAACCGGCAAAAGATCAACCTCAGCCAGGTCTTTGCCGGACAAACCGTCGGCATCAAACAAACCGACGATCACATCTGGCTCGTAAGCTTCATGGATTATGATCTGGGATACTTCGATGATGAAACCTGCAGACTGGAACCACTGCCTAGCCCATTCGGGCCAAAAGTGTTACCCATGTCTCCGGTATAAACCGTAACCCATGTGTCCGGAACGGACCAAACGGGCAGTGGTGATCCCGACAGGATTCGAACCTGTGACCTACGGATTAGGAATCCGTCGCTCTATCCTGCTGAGCTACGGGACCACGCCGCCATGAATAGCCGAGGGCGTGAAATCCGCCAACCCTGATTTTGCGGTTTTTGCAGGCCGGACAAGATGGTTGCACCCATATTCAGGCTCCTGTAGTGACCGTGAAAGTTTCTCACCGTTGTCATTCTCACATGATAGCCGTCGGGATGCTGCGGAAAGCCGCGCAATGTTGCCGCGATGACGCGATGTGGCGCCGCGGCCAGATGTTTTGGAGTTTCGAATGCGTGTTG
>JAGQRC010001181.1 GCA_020425835.1 Planctomycetota bacterium
GAAACAGTAAATAATGCCCGATTGCCCCTGATGTTCGGCCAGAAAATCCAGGGTTTGTTGCAAAGGATTGCGTTTCGGGGCAACCGCCAAAAAGAGATTTTCCCGATTGAAACTGGCGATGAAGGCATTGCGGGTCTGGAAACCCAGTGTTTGTTTGATGTCTTGCTGGACGCGAGGGGTAGCGGTCGCCGTGAGTGCCATCGTGACGGCATGGGGAAAAAGGCGGCGCACCTCTAAAATTTGCCGATATTCGGGGCGAAAGTCATGACCCCATTGGCTGATGCAGTGGGCTTCGTCAACCACAAAGGCGGCGATGGGGACGCGCTGGAGCAAATAGCCGATGTCAGGTTTGACCAGGGTTTCTGGGGCGAGGTAGAGCAGTTTCATCTCGCGACGGGCGACTTGCCCGCGGATGGCGTTGTATTCGGATAGGGGGAGTGAGGAGTTCAGGTACGCGGCCGCGACCCCCACCTCGCGCAGTTGATCCACCTGATCCTTCATCAAGGCAATGAGCGGCGACACGACGATGGTCAGGCCATCCATGA
>JAGQRC010001182.1 GCA_020425835.1 Planctomycetota bacterium
ATGTCGGCCAGCGGGCTGTCGACGCGCTCGAAGCCGCGCGCGCCGCGGTTGAAGAGGATGCGACTGCGCGCGGTGCGGAAGTTGGGGCTGATGTTGTCGACCACGATCACCACGTCTTCGCGCCCGTCGCCGTCAAGGTCGCCGTGGTCCATGTCGTGGTCGTGCACGTCGCTGCGGGAGAAGGGCACCCGTGCTGACGCATCGACAAATCCGCCGCGGCCGTCGTTGAGCCAGAGCTGCTCGGGGCCGTCGGCGTTGTCGCCGTTGGGCGAGCCGATGCGCAGCAGGAAGACATCGAGGTCGCCATCGCCATCGGCGTCGAAGAAGTCGCCGTCGTAAGCCGGGTCGCTACCGGGGAAGCCGGCGTCAGCGACGAAGCCGCCCAGGCCGTCGCCGCGGAAGAGCTGGTTGCGTGGGCCCGAGAGATTGGAGAAGAGCGCGTCGAGGTTGCCATCCGCATCGACGTCGCCCAGGCGCACGTTGACGCCGTTGCCCTCCGGGCCAAGCGCCCGGCGCCGGAAGCCGCCCTGGCCGTCGTTGGT
>JAGQRC010001183.1 GCA_020425835.1 Planctomycetota bacterium
TCGGCGCCGCGACCGCGGCCAACCGGTTCGCGCTCGCGGGCTCGCCGGGGCCGCTGACCCTCGGTGACCTCGACTGCGACGGGTTCGTGGACGCGGTCACGGTCGTGGGCGGCGGGACGCTGCAGTGGCTGCGCGGCAACCCGGCCAGCCCAGGCGACTTCACGACCGGCGGGACCATCGCGCTGAGCGCCGCGGTGGGGACCGCGAGCGGCCTGGCGCTCGCGGACCTCGACGCGGACGGCGACCTCGACCTCGTGGTGTGCGGGAGCGGGAGCGCGGTCCAGATCTTCTCGGGGCCGATCCCGTTCACCTCCCAGGGCACGCGCACGGCGGTCGCCGCGACGAGCGTCGTGCTCGCGGACACCGACAAGGACGGCGACTTCGACATCGTCCTCTCGAGCAGCGCCGGGGGCGCGGAGGGGGTCTACGCGCTCCCCTGCACGGCCAAGGCGACGTTCAGCTTCGGCGTAGGCGTTCGCTCGGGCACGACCGCCGTGGTGCGGGTCCGCGTCGCCGACACCAACCGCGACGGCGACCTCGAC
>JAGQRC010001184.1 GCA_020425835.1 Planctomycetota bacterium
CTACATGCCCCCCGAGCAGGCCGAGGGCCGGATCGAGGACATGGGCCCGCGGGCCGACGTCTACGCCATGGGGGCGATGCTCTACCACCTGCTCGCGGGCCACATGCCCTACGTCTCGCCCGGCGCGCGCAAATCCAACCGGATGATCCTCACCGAGGTCACGCGCTTTCCTCCGCCGCCGATCGCGGACGAGGCGAAGGACGCGCCCGCGGAGCTGGTCGCGATCTGCGAGAAGGCGATGGCCCGCCGGATCGCCGACCGGTATGCGGACATGACCGCGCTCGCCCGCGACCTGCGGGCGTTCCTCGAGCAGCGCGTGGTCGAGGCGTACGAGACCGGCGCGATCGCGGAGCTGCGGAAGTGGGTCCAGCGGAACAAGGCCCTCGCGACGACCGCCGCGGCCGCGCTGGTCGCGGTCCTCGCGCTGTCGGGCTGGGCGGTCGTGGAGCGGGGAAAGGCGAGGAACGAAGCGGTTCGGGCCGACGAGAACGCGACGCTGGCCGGCAAGCGCGCGGACGACGCGGAGCGCGAGAAGAAGC
>JAGQRC010001185.1 GCA_020425835.1 Planctomycetota bacterium
CACCCGATTCTCACCGCGACCGCGACCGACGACGCGTCGAAGCTCGTCTTCCACCGAACGGGCGGATTCGACCTCGACCCGGAGAAGGACGAACACATCTCCGAGGTGGTGCTGCGATTCACCGGCGACGACGACCTCGAGATCCACTGGGTCCGGACTGCCCAGGGCGTCCCTGTCGGTACGCACGACTTCCGGCTGCGCCGCGTCGGTCCGCGCTAGCGAGTTTCGACGGGTGTGCTGGGCGCAGGAAGCTCGGGCTCTCGGCCGGAATGAGTTTCTCAACGGACTGCAAGGATCACAGCTTCGTCGTCTCCTCCTTCAGCCACTTCGGATCGAGGCGACCCTTGATCCGCACCTTCTCGATGATCCCCTTGACCCACTGACCGTTCCAGACGATCGCGACCTGCCCCGGCTCGATCTTCTTCGTCCAGGCTGGATCGTCGCACTCCACGACGGGTCGTCCATTGGCGAGCGCGTAGACGATGCCCTTGGAGTAGCGCATGCCGAAGGTGCGCTTCGTGTCCGCAGAGACGAGAC
>JAGQRC010001186.1 GCA_020425835.1 Planctomycetota bacterium
AAGGTGAACTCGCTGCCGTCGTGGTCGACGGTGATGCGGTCGCCTTCCTCGTAGTCGCCGCTGAGGACGCCCCGCGCGAGCGGGTTCTCCACGCGGCGTTCGATCAGGCGGCGCAGCGGGCGAGCGCCGAACTCGGGGTCGTAGCCCTCGCGGGCGAGGACGTCGAGCGCGGCCGGCGTGACCTCGAAGTCGAGGCCGCGCTCCAGCAGCCGCTGCCGGACCTCGTCCACCTCGAGGGCCGCGATCTGCCGGATCTCCGGCTCGGTCAGCGGCTCGAAGACGATGATCTCGTCCAGGCGGTTCAGGAACTCCGGCCGGAACGCCTGCTTCAGCGCCCGCTCGATGTCGCGGTGCATCGTCTCGGCGTCGCGGTCGCTCGCCGCGCGGTGGAAGCCCACCGACTCGCGGGTCGCGCCCGTGCCGAGGTTCGAGGTCAGCACGATCACCGTGTTCCGGAAGTCCACCGTGCGCCCGTGGCTGTCCGTCAGGCGGCCGTCGTCCATCACCTGGAGCAGCGTGTTCCAGATGTCCGGGTG
>JAGQRC010001187.1 GCA_020425835.1 Planctomycetota bacterium
CGGCGAAGGCCGAGGCACGCCGTCGTCTTCACGTCGGCATGTCATGCGCATCTTCCGGGTATCCCTCGCCGCCACGCTCCGATACCCTGTGAATTCGGTTGACGGGCGTGGGGATGGTCGTCGATCGACCGCCCGGAAGATCGCATGGCCGCGCCGAACGAGTCCGTCATCACGTTGCTTCTCGACCGCATCGGCGACGGCGATGCCGGCGCATCGAACGAGCTGCTCGGACTCGTCTACGACCAGCTTCGCGTCATCGCCGATCGCATGTTCGTGCGCGACGGCGGGCACACGCTCCAGCCGACGGCGATCGTCCACGAGGCCTGGCTCAAGCTTGCGCCCGATCTCGGCCAGTACGAAGGGCGCCGCCACTTCTTCGCCGTCGCGGCCAAGGCGATGCGCCAGGTGCTCGCCGATCATGCCCGCGCGGCGTCGCGCCGGAAGCGCGGCGGCGGTCGGCGCACCGTGACGCTCGACGACGCGCCGGACGTCTCCGCGAGCGCGGCCGTGGATCTCCTCGCGCTCCACGAGTGCCT
>JAGQRC010001188.1 GCA_020425835.1 Planctomycetota bacterium
TGCGGTGTCGCGCCCGTAGCGGCGGCTCACTCCTCGCAGGCGGATGGACACGGTCGAGCACTGTAGCCCGGACCTCGCACGACTCGACTACCGCGCGGCGGTTGGCCGGACAATCCGTGTCGGGGCACATGGAACTGCGTCCGGATGGTCTGGTCCGAGCGTCCGTCCCCTTACCATGCGCACCATGCTGCGGGTCATGATCATCGCCGCCAACCAGGAGCGCATGCCCGATCCGATCCCCCCGATCGGCGCGGCGTACATCGCGGCGGCGGCTCGCCAGGCCGGACACATCACGCGCATCTACGACGCCTGCTTCGCAGCCGAACGCTACGCGGAGGAACTCGCGGCGGAACTCGCGGCGTTCCGCCCCGACGTGATCGGGCTGTCGATCCGCAACGTCGACAATGTGGCGTTCCCCAACGTCACCTGCTACCTGGATCGCTACCAGCGGATCGTCGCGGTGTGTCGGGAGGTCAGCCCGAAGGCGACGCTGTTCGTCGGTGGCTCGGCGTTCAGTCTGTGCCCCGAGGAGTTCG
>JAGQRC010001189.1 GCA_020425835.1 Planctomycetota bacterium
TTCGTGGGCGCCTACATCGACTGCACGATGGACCAGGTGCTCCACGCCGAGCCGACGCTGGACTGGGAGGGGCTGAAGGTGATGGCCGGCCCCTTCGGCCTCGAGGGCCTCGCCAACCGCTACTGGGTCAACGACGGCGGCGGGCTCTTCCGCGAAGCCACCGCGGAGGCGGGCCTGTCCGATGTCGGCGTGTACTACTCCTTCGCCGTCGCCGCCATGGACCTCGACGGCGACCGGGATCTCGATCTCTACGTCGCCAACGACTCGAACCCCAACTACCTCTACCGCAACGACGGCACCGGCCACTTCCAGGAGGTGGGCCTGTGGAGCGGCGCCGCCATGGACGAGATGGGCAACGCCCAGGCGGGGATGGGGCTCGCGGCCGGCGACCTCGACGACGACGGCCTGCCGGACCTCCTGGTGACCAACTTCTACCGCGACGTCTCGACCCTCTACCACAACCTCGGGGAGCTCGTCTTCGCGGACGTCACCCGCTCCTGGGAGCTGCACGACGCGACCTTCCTGCCTA
>JAGQRC010000117.1 GCA_020425835.1 Planctomycetota bacterium
CAGTACTTTCGGCGAAACGCAGTCGTATTGGCTCATACTTCGAGTTTCGACGGTTGTGCTGGGCGCAGGAAGCTCGGACTCTCGGCCGGAATGAGTTTTTCAACGGACTGCTAAGAATCCGGGTCGATCGCATGGAGGGCTCAGATCGATGGGAGTACGGGGACGGATCGCTGCTCGAGCGGACTCAAGGACAGATGCCGAAGCAGGTCATCGAGTCCGCGGTGGGGTCCACGCCACAAGTGGGACTCGGCGCGGGGATCGGCGGGGAGCCCGGCACGAACAAGGCCTGGAGCAGTACGATCGCATCCACCAGCGGCTCGGCAACTCCGTTGTCATCGACATCCGCAGCGTCGAGACAGTCGGGCGCGGGGCTCCCCGGAATGAAACCGTAGGCGAGGAGATAGACGACGTCGCTCACCCCGACCTGCCCGTCCTGGTTGACGTCGCCGCGCCGGAAGAGGTTGTTCGGTTGGGTGGTGTCGAGGAAGACACCGCCGAAGGTGTCGGCGATGAGCTGATACAGCGGTACTCCGACGGGGCTGGCGCTCACATAGAAGGTGTGAATCGGGATCGGGATCAGGTTGAAGGTGGCGATGTAGTCCACAGTGGCCTGGATCCCGGAAACTCCAGGGCTCGCGCAGGACTCGACGCCATCGCCGACGAGGATCACCGACGAGTTTCCCGCCGATTGTTCCGCGATGGACACCGCGACTTCGAGGGCGTTGAGCATGCAGGTCCCGCCGACCGCCGCCAGCGCATTGACCCAATCCACGCCCATGGTGACGTTCGACGGAGTCGCGTCGACGAGATTGGCCGAGAACACGAGATTGTTGTCCGAGAAGGCGACGATCGAGAACTGGTTCATCGGGCTCAGCTGCTGGAGCGCGGAGGTCACCGCGATCTTCATCGTCGCGATCTCACCCCCCCAACCCATGCTGCACGACCTGTCGAGGCACCAGACGAAGTCGTCGCCGTCGAGACCGACCCCGAACATGTCGATCGTCCCTCCGGCGAACACGGTCGGAATCTCGAGCGGCTGCCGCCGAGAGACTCCGGTGGAGAGTAGGAGCCACGCGCTCACACCGGTGAGCACGATCAGGAGGAGCATCGCGAGGAATCGGCTGGAAGAAATCACGGTTCCACTTTCGTCGAAGTCCGAGTTCGGAATAGCACCCGACGACATGGTGATCAGACGCGACCCCGGATCAAGCTTTCGTTCAGCGTTTCTGGCGCCGCAGCGAGATGGGCGGGTGTGTGGGTCTGAGTCGAGTGGGGCATCTTGTCTGGCGGAGATGCCCGGGCCGTGATGCGGATTGGACTTTCCGACTGGCTCCGGAGGGGTTCTCACCAGACTGTTCGGGGCGCCGGGTATGGGCGGTCCCTGCGTTGATGGATCTTCGTTGTGGGATGTGGTTCGTCGGGCGGCGAGCTTCCTGTCGGGTGGTTGACGGGCTCAGTGCTCAGGGAAGAAACCACTGAGTTTCTGAGATTGTTCTTGACGGTTTTCGCGATGCTCAATGGAGGCATTGGGGCGATCGGATCTGTGTTGTCGATCAACGCGGCTGGCGTTCCGCAGGACGTGCGTTGTTCGATGGGTGGATACATTGAGGGTTTCGCGACCGAGGCGCGGTCGAAGATACCCAGTGCTTACGCGCGTCTGCGTTGCCGACCCCCATCGGCTCCCGTTCCATCCACAGCTCGGACATCCCCGACAGGATTCGAGCCACCCTGCGAGCGCCATCAGCCCAACGCGCGTCACCCCAGCGGGGGCCGTCCGTACCCGGCGCCCCGAACCGACGGGGGCAGACTTCTTCTTCGATCCGCATCACGGCCCGGGCGTCGACCGAGGATCGATCCTTCTTCGCCATGGCTATCGGCTCGGACATCCCCCTTTCCTTCCGCGTCGAGCGGGACCATGCTCGAGTTGGGTCCCGGGTCGGCCGTGGACGTCCCGAACAACCGTCCTTGGCGGAGGCCGCCGATGAGCGTGCGCAATCTCCAGCATCTGTTTCGTCCGGAGTCCGTGGCGGTTTTCGGTGCGTCGAATCGGCCGCAGAGCGTCGGGCGCACGGTGATGCGGAATCTCCTCGAGGCGGGTTTCCCGGGACCGATCCTCCCCGTGAATCCCCATCATTCGTCGGTGGCCGGCGTGCTCGCTTATCCGGATGCGGCGGCCCTGCCCGTCGTTCCCGACCTGGCGGTGGTTTGCGCACCGCCATCGGTCGTTCCGGAGATCATTCGGGACGTCGGCGCACGGGGCACTCGGGCGGCGGTGGTGATGACCGCGGGGCTTCGCGATAGTGCCGGATCGGATGGCCGATCGCTGCGAACCGAACTCCTCGAGGCGGCGCGTCCCCATCTCCTGCGGGTCCTCGGGCCGAACTGCGTCGGCCTCCTGGTTCCCGGGATCGGGCTCAATGCGAGCTTCGCGCCGACGAGCTCCCTGCCCGGGTCGATCGCCTTCGTCTCGCAGTCGGGCGCCCTCTGCACGAGCGTTCTCGACTGGGCACGGCCGCGCGGCATCGGCTTCTCTCATTTCGTCTCTCTCGGCGACTGCGCCGACATCGACTTCGGCGACACGCTCGACTACCTCGCGAGTGACCCGGAGACACGGGCGATCCTCCTCTACGTCGAGGCGATCACTGGCGCGCGGAAGTTCCTCTCCGCGGGTCGCGCCGCGGCTCGCAACAAGCCGGTGATCGTGGTCAAGGCAGGACGACGCGCTGCTGGTGCTCGAGCCGCGTCATCGCACACGGGAGCGCTTGCGGGGAGTGACGAGGTGTACGACGCTGCGATCCGGCGGGCGGGGATGCTGCGCGTTCGATCCATCCGCGATCTGTTCGGCGCGGTGGAGACGCTCTCCACGACGCCACGACCTCGGGGCGAGCGGATCGCAGTGGTGACGAACGGCGGCGGCCCGGGCGTGCTCGCGGCGGATGCGATCGCCGACCGCGGCGGCCGACTCGCCGAGTTGAGCGCGACGACGATGCAAGCGCTCGACGCTGCGCTCCCGTCGATCTGGTCGCGCGGCAATCCGATCGATCTCATCGGAGATGCGCCGGTCGCGCGCTACGCCGCCGCGCTACGGACCGTCCTCGACGACCCGGGGGTCGACGCGGTGCTCCTGATCCACAGCCCGACGGCGATCGTCCCCGCCGCGCGGATCGCGGAGGCCGTGGTACCGATCTGTCGCGAAACGCACAAGCCGGTGCTCACCAGCTGGATCGGCGACGGCTCCGTGGACGCCGCTCGCCGCGTGGTGCGCTCGGCAGGGCTCCCCGCCTACGACACGCCGGAGCACGCCGTGCGGGCGTTCTGGCAGCTGATCGACTACCGCCACAACCAATCGATCCTGCTCGAGACCCCACGGCTCGCCGCGGTGGAGATCCCGACGGAGGCAGTCACGTCGGTCGCGGAGCGACTCGCCTCGGGAGTGCGCGGCGGCTCACGCGTTCTCGATGAGGTGGAGGCGAAGCGGGTGCTGTCGGACTACGGCATCGAGGTCGTCCGCACCAAGGTCGCGAGCGACGCGGACGAGGCGGTGGCGCTCGCCCACGAGATCGGTCATCCCGTCGCGGTCAAGGTGCTCCACCCCGAGATCACCCACAAGTCGGATGTCGGCGGGGTTGCGCTCGATCTGGTCGACGACGCGGGTGTCCGGGCGGCGGTCGAGCGGATCCGCGAGAGCGTCGCATCGCGCTCGATCGATGTCTCTCGCCTGCGCTACACGGTGCAGCCGATGGTTCGACGCCCCGGTGCGCACGAGCTCATCGTCGGCGCGTCGACGGATCCGGTCTTCGGGCCGGTGATCTTGTTCGGACACGGCGGCACGGAGGTGGAGATCGTCGCGGACCGCGCGATCGCACTCCCCCCACTCAACGAAGCGATCGTGCGAGATCTGATCGGACGGACGCGAATCGCGCGACTCTTGGATGGCTACCGGAATCGCCCCGGCGTGGATCGAGCGGCCCTGGTCTCCACCATCCTCCGGGTGGGTCGCCTGGTGACCGATCATCCCGAGATCGTCGAGCTCGACCTCAATCCGGTCCTGGCCGACGAGCGAGGCGTGATCGTGCTCGACGCGCGAATCGGCGTTGCGCCGCCGACGACGCGGGATCGCCTCGCGATCCGGCGCTACCCGACCGAGCTCGAGGAGTGGATCGACCTCCCGAGCGGACGCTTCCTCGTGCGACCGATCCGACCCGAGGACGAGGCGGCACACCAGCGTCTCTTCGAGCGGCTGTCGCCGGCCGACATCCACTTCCGCTTCTTCCGCACGATCCGAGATCTCCCCCACACGGAGATGGCACGGTACACCCAGATCGACTACGACCGCGAGATGGCGTTCATCGCAACTCGGGTGGACCCCGCCGGGAACTCGGAGACGATCGGTGTCGTGCGGGCGGTCACCGACCCCGACAACGACGAAGCGGAGTTCGGGATCATCGTCGCTTCCGATGAGAAACACCGAGGACTCGGACGGATCTTGATGGAGAAGATGATCCGCTACTGCCGCGGTCGAGGCACGCGCGCCCTGGTCGGCGAGGTCCTCCCGGACAACAGCGCGATGCTCAGCCTCGCGCGGAAGCTCGGGTTCGAAGTGCACCACGACGGGACGGAAGAGACGTGCCGAGTCAGACTGGCGCTGTAGCAGGGTCGAGACGAGTTTCTCGACGAGCCGCTACACTCCTTCGAGGAGCTGCAACAAAGCCAGAGTCGTCGAGGCCCGGCGTTTCGCCCACGAACTTCTGTGTCAGCACACTAGTACCCCGTGCAGCAAGTTCGTACGAAAAGTCCAAACCGGGGCGGGGTACTAGGCGTTGTCGGTTCAACGGCTGGCGCCGTTGACACTTCCGTGGCCCGCATCGCCCACTGCGCCGTTCCGAGTTCGCCCGGCAATCGGGGGATAGATACTCAACGAACTTACTGCACGGGCCACGCGGACTCGACCGCGCCGGGACTCAGTCCATCGGCACGAGTTCCGGGGTCAGGCCCCGTTTCGCGAGGTCGGCGCGGATCTCCTCGACGTAGATCGGGTTCATGACCAGGACCACGTCGGGCTTCACGTCGACCAGGTCATCCGGTCCGACGATGATGTGACCGGTGCCCGCGAGATACTTGCCGTGCTTGTGCGGGTTGATGTCGACGACCACTTCGATCTCGTCGGTGAGTCCGAGCGTCGTGAGGTAGGAGACCCCCTTCGAGCCCGAGCCCCAGACGACCGGCTTCCTGCCCTCGCGCTGCCAACGATCGAGATCGGCGCGCAGGCCCTCGAACTTCTGTTGGATCTTCGTCTCGAACTCGCGGACCTGACGATCCGTCTTCTCCAGATCGTCCTCGGTGTCGAAGTGTTTCCCGCGCGCACCCTCCCCGGCCGGCACCGGCTTGCACTCGATCATCAGGTACTGCCCGTCGTAGACCTTGTAGAGATCGAGCAACTCGAAGTCGCAGGCGCGGAACAGTCGAGCGAGCGAGCCGAGCGTGAAGTACGTGCAGTGCTCGTAGTACATGTCCCAGAACGCGCGCTCCTCGAGCACCCGCTCCACGTCGGGAAGCTCGAAGAAAACGACGGTGTCCGGCTTCTCATCGAGCGTGTTGCGGATCATCCGGACGAACTCGTGGACCGGGCCGATGTGCTCGAGCGTGTGCCGGCAGGCGATGTAGTCGGCACGCAGATGCGTGTACTTCTCGGAGTAGAGATCCTGGATGAACTCGATCCGCGACGCAGCTTCGCTCGTGGTCCGCTCCGGCCGGTAGCTGGGGTCGACCCCGATTCCTCGGTTCGGCCCCTTCTCGCACAGCTCGACGAGGAACTCGCCCTTCCCGCAACCGATCTCGAGACAGGTCTTGTCGCGAAGGTCGTAGCGCGCGATCTGGTCCTCGACGATCTCCGTGAGGAACTTCTGGAAGCGCGGCGAGAAGCCCTGGGTCTCCTCGTAGTCGGTGTTGTAGTTCTGCACGTGAGCGTCGAACGCGCTGTTCTGGATGAACCCGCAGTCGGCGCAGTGTCCGAGGCGCAGATCACCACGGGGAAAGTCGATCGCCTCGTCCCGGGTCGACACCATCAAGCAGCTGTGGACGGGGATGCGCTCGACCTCGTAGAAGATGCGCACGTTCGCGGAGTGACAGGCCTGACACCGGAAGCTCATCCGACCACCTCGGGAGTCGGGATCGGCACGACGAACTTGCCGCCTCGTGCGCGGTACTCCGCCTGCTGCTTCATGATCTCGTCCTTGAAGTTCCAGGGCAGGATCAGGACGACGTCCGGCTGGGACTCGAGGATCTCGGCGGGATCCACGATCGGCACGTGCACGCCGGGCATCAGGCGACCCTGCTTGTGGACGTTGCGGTCGGCGACGAACTCCAGCACGTCGGTCCCGATCCCCGCGTAGTTGAGGAGGATCGCCCCCTTGGCGGCGGCGCCGTACCCGACGATGGTCTTGCCCTCCGCCTTGAAGCCCCGCAACAGCTCGTTGAGCTTCACCTTCACGTCCACGACGCGATCGGAGAAGTCGCGGTAGTAGTCGATCTGCGTGAGACCGCACTCGCGTTCATCGACCAGGATCTTCTTCAGGCGTTCGGACGGCCGGTCGGCCTTCTCGACGAAGAGACGCAGGGATCCTCCGTGGATCGCCAACGGCGCCACGTCGTTGAGGTGGAGTCCGTTGCGGCGGAACAGCTCCACGAGCGCCGTCACCGAGAAGTAGCAGAGATGCTCGTGGTAGATGGTGTCGAACTCGCAGTGGTCGATCAGATCGCGAACGTACGGGCACTCGATCACCGCGACGCCATCGGGGTGGAGGAGGGTCGCGATCCCCTGCACGAAGCCGTTGGTGTCGGCGACGTGGGCGAGGACGTTGTTGCCGTGGATCACGTGCGCGGAGCGACCCTCGGCCGCCAGCCGCTTCGCGAGGTCGAGCGTGAAAAAGTCGTGGATCGTCTCGATCCCCTTCTCCCGCGCCGCCTTGACCGGACCCGCGGCGGGATCGATGCCGAGCACCGGAATTCCCTGCTTCTGGTAGAACTGCAGCAGGTACCCGTCGTTCGACGCCAGCTCGATCACGAGCTGATCGCTCGAGACATTGCGCTGGGCGATGATCGCCTCGACGTTCTTGCGCGAGTGCTCGAGGAGCGCATCGGAGAACGACGAGAAGTACGGATAGTCGTCGCCGAAGAGCTCCTCGGGGGGCACGGTCTTCAGGATCTGGACGAGCGAGCACTCCCGGCAGAAGGCGACATCCAGCGGATACCTCGGCTCGGGCTTGTCGAGGTCCTCGGGGCGGATCAGCCCGTCCGAGTGGGGCAGGTCCCCGAGCTTCAGGAAGACCTCGAGATCGGGTGAGTCGCAAATGCGGCAAGTCGTGCGCTCGGTCATCGGTTCGAACTCTCTTCGATCGGTTCGGCGTCGAGTCTCGGGGTTACTTGGACCAGCGGAGATCGGCGTCGAGGCGCCCGCTCTCCTGGAGACCGCGCACGTGCTTGATGCGGAGATACCGTGAGCTCTCGAACTCCTCGAGAGTCAGGCCGTGGGCCTTGTACGCCTCGAAGAGCTCCTCGACGCCCTTCCGCACCGTCCACTGCGGCTTCGACTCCGGGAGCACCGCGAGGATCTTGTCGCAGTTGACGCGGTAGTTCCGTTTGTCGGGGCCGGCGGTGTCGGCCATGGTGATCCGACTGTTCGGGACGACGTCGGCCACGATCTGGGCCACTTCGCGCACGCGGTAGTTCTCCTGCGTCGACCCGACGTTGAACGGCTCGTTGTGGATCTTGTCCACCGGCGCGTGCAGCACTGCGATGAACGCCTGAGAGATGTCGCGGATGTGCACGAGCGGACGCCACGGGCTGCCGTCGCTCTTGAGGAAGACCTCGCCCTTGGTGACGGCGTACCCCGTCAGGTTGTTGACGACGAGGTCTCCGCGCAGCCGCGGCGAGACGCCATAGGCGGTCGCATTGCGCAGGTAGGTCGGATGGAAGTCGTCGCTGGCCATCTTCGAGACATCCTGCTCGACCAGCACCTTCGACTCGCCGTAGGGCGTGACCGGGTTGAAATCGGCGCTCTCGTCGATGTAGTCGTCGCCGTGCGCGCCGTAGAGGCTGCACGAGGAGGAGTGCAGGAACCGCGGCACTCCGGCGAGCTTGGCCTGCTCGGCGAGTCGCACCGACGCCTTGTGGTTGATGTCGTAGGTGCAGCCGGGGTTCAGGTCGCCGAGCGGGTCGTTCGAGATGCCGGCGAGATGGATGACCGCGTCG
>JAGQRC010000011.1 GCA_020425835.1 Planctomycetota bacterium
GTAGAGCGCCTTCTGGTGCCAGAGGATCGCATTGCCGATCGTCCACCGCAGCGGGGGCAACGTGAGGAAGATCGTGTCCACCACGCCGCGCATCGAGCCGAGCCCGTGGCCGCGGGAGATCAACAGCCAACCGGAGTAGAGGGCGAGGTTGAAGAGGACCCCGCCGATGAGATACCCGAAGACGTGGCCGGCCAACAGCGTCGGCACGTTGAGCGAGAAATACCCGACGTTCAGCACCATGACCGGGTAGATCAGCGCCGCGACGGCTTGGCTGCGCAGCTTGCCCCGCCACTCGAGATCATCCTCGATCGCACGGAGTGCGCTCGGAAGCTCACCGACCCGCTCTCCCTCGGCGATCGCCACCACCTCGAAACGGGTGAACAACCCGCGGCAACCGGCCGCCGCCTCGGCCAGGGTGTTCCCCGCCTCGATGCTCTGCGCCATCGCCGCGCAGCACGCCTGACACGCGGGGTCGCCGCTGAACTCCGCCTGCTGATGGAGACTCCCGACGAGTGGTAGACCGGACTCGAGCTGGAGTCGAAGCGTCGCGAGGAAGTCTCGCTTCTGACGCGAACCGACCCGCGCGTTGGAAGCGACGACGCCGACCACGATTCGCTCCCGATCCGTTCTCGACAAGGTTCCTCGGCTTCGCCCTCGCGGACCACACGTCGACACACTCGGAGGCGGTCAGGAAGCCTCGGAGACTGTCGGAACCGGACATTCTGGAGGAGGAGTCCGAGGAGAACCACCCCCCGCGCGGGCGGATTCGCGACGGCGCGCCGCCGAGAGCGGTGCCCAAACGCGATGGCTTCGGGTACAAGTCCCCTTCAACGACTCACCGACCACGAATCCGGAAACCCGACTCCGAAAGCGGACCCCGATGCCGATCCGTACCTCGCGGGCGCTCGCTCACTCGACCCGCGCCCTCCTCTGCTTCAGCCTCGCTTTCCTCGTCGCGTCCTCGCTGACGAGCTGCACCCCGTCCGGCTCGAAGAGCGCCGACGGGAAGAAGCGCATCGGCGTCTCGCTCTTGACCCAGCAGCACGATTTCTACAAGGACCTGCAGGCGGGGCTCGAAGAGGCGGCGGCGGAGCACGGGTTCGAGGTGGTGATCCAGTCGGGAGAGAACGACTCACCTGCGCAGGCCCGACAGCTCCAGGCATTCATCACTCAGGGCGTCGATGCGATCATCGTCTGCCCGTGCGATTCGGCCGCGGTCGTACCGACGATCAAGCGGGCCAATCAAGGAGGGATCCCGGTGTTCACCGCCGACATTGCCGCTGCCGGCGGCGAGGTCGTCTCGCATATCGCGTCGGACAACTTCCAAGGAGGTGAGCTCGCGGCGGAGGCCCTGGTCCGCTTCATGGGAGAATCCGGTGAGGTCATCGTCCTCGACCATCCTGAAGTCGAATCCGTGCAGCAACGCGTCCAGGGCTTCGAGGAAGGCATCGCGAAGCATCCGAACATCACGATCGTCGACAAGCCGAGCGCCGGCGGAAAGCGCGACCAGGCGTTCAAGATGATGCAGAACAAGCTGCAGTCGAATCCGAACCTGCGCGGGGTGTTCGCGATCAACGACGATACCGCACTCGGCGCGCTGCGCGCGGCCGGTGACCACGACCTCGTGATCATCGGCTACGACGCGACCCCCGAGGCGCGCGAGAAGATCACCGCCGACACGCAACTCAAGGCGGACGTCGTGCAATCGCCGAAGACGATCGGTCGGAAGACCATCGAGGCGATCGCGGATCACTTCGCCGGCAAAACGCCGCCGAAGGTCATCCCGGTCGAGGTCGGCGTCGTGGACCGCTAAGCGCTCGCGAAGTGAAGAGTCGTCTCAACAATGACATGGCATTCTGTGAGGTAGATCTGCCACAAGTTTGGTCGCAACGAGGAAGCGAAACCGGAGGCGTACCGGTGAGTACATTGAGGATCTCGCGACCGAGGCGCGGCCGAAGATGGAGTAGAAATACCCCGCAGAATGCCAAGTTGTTGTTGAGACGGCCCTGAGTCGTGCTCGTCGCGAACGGTCTCGAGAAGTCCTTCCCCGGCGTCAAGGCGCTCGACGGCGTCGACCTCGACGTGCGCGCGGGCGAGATCCACGCGCTCGTCGGCGAGAACGGCGCCGGGAAGTCGACGCTGGTCAAGATCCTCGGCGGCGCCTACGTCCCCGACCGCGGCATCGTCACGCTCGACGGCGCCCCTCTTCCCCACGGTGATCCGGTCGCCGCGCGGCGCGCCGGGATGGGCATCATCTATCAGGAGTTCACGCTGGTCCCCGAGCTGACGGTCGCCGAGAACATCTTCCTCGGTCGCGAGCTGCGATCCGGCCCGCTGCTCCGCGGCGCCGCGATGAACGACGAGACGCGCGCGATCCTCGCGAGGCTCGGTGCCGACCTCGATCCTCGGACACCGGTCAAGCGTCTCTCGGTCGGCAACCAACAGCTGGTGGAGATCGCGCGGGCGCTCGCGAGTGACGCGCGCGTCCTGATCTTCGACGAGCCGAGCGCGACGTTGACCGATCAAGAGCTCGCGCGCCTGTTCGAGACCCTGCGCGAGCTGCGCGCGAACGGGCTGGCGCTGATCTACATCTCGCACCGTCTCGAGGAGATCTTCGCGCTCGCCGATCGGGTGACCGTGCTGCGCGACGGTCAACACGTGGCGACCGCGGCGGTCGCCGACGTCGACCGCGCCCGACTGATCCATTGGATGGTCGGCCGCGAGCTCGCCGACGAGTACGCCTATCGGGAGCGACCGCTCGGCGACGAAGTACTCCGGGTGGAGGCGCTCGCCGGCACGCCGCACTTCCGCCACGTCGACCTCACCCTCCGGCGCGGGGAGATCCTCGGCCTCGCCGGCCTGGTCGGCTCGGGCCGGACCGAAGCGGCGCTCGCGATCTTCGGGCGACTTCCCATTCGCAGCGGACGGATCACGTTGGCCGGGGAGTCCTTTCGACCGAAGCACCCGTGGCACGCGATGCGTCGCGGCCTCGGCTATCTCACCGAGGACCGCAAAGGGCTCGGGATCTTCGGTGATCTCTCGGTCGCGGAGAACATGACCATGGCGACACTCGAGGACCACCGCCGGGGGCCGTTCTTGTCGCAATCCAGCCAGCGGCGCGCAGCGAGCGCCGCGCGGGAACGGTTCGACGTGCGGACCGCCAGCCTCGAGACGAGGATCAGCAAACTCTCGGGAGGCAACCAACAGAAGGCGCTGTTGGCACGCACGCTCGCGCGACGACTCGACGTGCTGATCCTCGATGAGCCGACGCGCGGGGTCGACATCGGTGCGAAGGCGGAGATCTACCAGCTCGTCTACGAACTCGCCGAGTCGGGGCTCGGCATCATCGCGATCTCGTCGGACCTGCCGGAGTTGCTGGGGATCTGCGACCGCATCGGCGTCTTCGCACAGGGGCGGACGGTCGGCTTCCTCGATCGGAAGGATGCCTCCCAGGAAAGACTCATGGAGCTCGCGATTCGCGAGGAGGTCGCTTGAACCCGATTCGCCACGCTCTCGCGGCGCTCGCCCGCTATGGGATCTTCGTCGCGCTCGTCGTCGAGTTCGCGTTGTTCTCGATCTGGTCGCCGAACTTCTTCAGCACCGGGAACCAGCTCAACGTTCTCCATCAGAACGCGCCGATCCTGGTCCTGGCCATCGGCATGACCTTCGTGATCCTGACCGCGGGGATCGATCTCTCGGTCGGATCGGTGGTCGCGCTCACCGCGGTGGGTGCCGCACAACTCGCGGTGCTCGATTGGGAGCCGATCGGTCTCCGCGTCGCGGTCGCGGTGATCGGAGGCGCGTTGCTCGGCGCGATCTGCGGGATGGTCAATGGGCTCGTCATCACGAAGGTCCGGATCCCACCGTTCGTCGCGACCTTGGCGATGATGCTGGTCGCGAAGGGCGCGGTGCTGATCGCGACGGATGCGCGACCGATCAGCCAGGGTCTCCCCGATCTCTTCGAGCGGCTCGGACAGGGAGGCGGGGCCTCCGCGTTGATCCACGTATCGGCCATGCTGGCGCTGTTCGTCGTCGCCTGGGTCGTGTTGCGCTTCACCGCCTTCGGGAAGCACGTCTACGCGGTCGGCAACAACCCGGAGGCGGCGCACCTCTGCGGGATCCGCGTCCCGCGGGTGCTCGTCGCCGTCTACCTCGGCTGCGGACTGCTCGCGGGCATCGGCGGCACTATGCTCGCCACCCAGCTGGACTCGGGCGACCCGAAGCTCGGCGAGCTGATGGAACTCGACGCGATCGCCGCGGTCGTCGTCGGCGGCACCAGCTTGATGGGTGGTCGCGGCTCGATCTGGGGCACGCTCGCCGGCGGCCTCCTGATCGCCTACTTGAAGAACTACCTCACCCTCGAGGGGCTCCCGTTCTTCTGGCAGAAAGTCGTCATCGGCGTCGCCCTGATCCTCGCGGCGTTCCTCGATCGCTTCCGCTCCGAGTGATGGCGCTCCTCGAACGCGATGCGATCCGAGCCATCCCGCTCACACCGGAGCACGAGGTCCTCCTGATGCTCATCCGTCCGCCCGATGGAGGAGATCCGTTCTGGATCACTCCCGGCGGTGGCGCGCATCCCGGTGAAAACCTCATCGACTGCCTGCGTTCTTCTCGACGTGACGTCAGGCTCATTCACAGTGAGCTTCGCAGCCCGTCAGCGAACCCGAGCTGTGGCTCACTTCCGACCAGTGCCGCCCGGGTGAGGTTGCCGAGCCCGGGTCTTCGGATCGTTGCCCGGCTTCGCGAGCGGCTGGTCCTGGGGCGTCTGTCACGACCCCGCCGTCGCTCAGCTCGACGAGGTCCTTCGTTCGGACCCGGCGGGCGGCCTCGCTGATCCGATCTTCCATGCATCGCGCTGCGCATCGGCGGGTAGTCATCGTGAAGCTCCTTCGACCTACCGTCGATCACCGACGGTCGCCGTGACGACGGCATCCAGAAAAGGCCAGGGCACGATTCATCGAACACCTGCGGGGGCGACGGGCTCGTTCACGACAAGAACTCAGAGAGTCGGGGCAGTGCCTCCACGAGGGGAATCGCGTCGACCCGTCCGAAGCTTCGCCGGTCGCTCCCACCGTACAACACGAGTCCCTCCGCTTCCGGGTAGTCGTCGAGGAAGGCCTGGAGACCCTTGCCGTCCGACTCCCGGAGTCGCGCGCCTCGTTTCACCTCGATCGCCTTGAGACCGCGCTCGCCGTACAGGACGAAGTCGACTTCGAGACCCGAGCGGCTGCGCCAGTAGTGAATGGAGTAGCCGAGGCCCAGAGCGTCATTCACGGAACGGAGCTGTTGCAGAACCAACGTCTCGAGCGCACAACCGTCGATGACCTCGGGAGAGTCCAGCGGACCGGCCGGTCGGATGGCTCGATAGACACCAGCATCGAAGTAGAAGAACTTCGGATGGGCGGTCATCGCCCGGCGCGCTCGGCGCGTGAAAACCGGGACGCGGGACGCGAGCAGGAGGTCGTCGAGGATCTCGAAGTAGGACTCGGCCACCTTGCGGGCGATGCCACACTCCCGCGCCACGGCGGCGATGTTGAGGGGGCTCCCTTGCGAGAACGACGCGACCTGCAGAAATCGCCCGAAGACATCGAGCCGACGAGTGAGCCCCTCCTGTTGAACCTCTTCGCGCAAGTAGGTCGACACGTAGCTCGCCAGGTAGTCGCCGGGGTCCGGATGCCCGTAGGTCGTGGGAAGACATCCGAACCGAAGGCAGTGCTCGAGATCGAAGTCCTCGCCGAGCTCCCCTGCGGACAGCGGGTGCATGTAGCGCGTCACGGCCCGCCCCGCGAGCAGATTGACCCCACCTCGTCGAAGCTTGCGCGCACTCGATCCGGTCAGGACGAATCGCAACCCATGCTCCTCGATGAGTCGGTGTACTTCATCGAGGATCGCCGGGATCTTCTGCACCTCGTCGATGACGACCCAACCCGTGAGGTCGGCGGGGAGATAGGTGGCGAGCGACTCGGGGGCTGCGAGCAGGGCGGTGAACAGGTCGCCCCTCAGCAGATCGAGGTACACCGCCTCGCCGAAACGAGCGCGACACCATGCCGTCTTCCCCACGCCGCGCGGACCGAACAGGAAGCAGCTCGTCGCCGGAGGTTGGAGCAATCTGGCGTACATGCCGCCATTTTGCGTAAAAAAATGGCATCGGCAACGCCACACTTCTCAAGACGCAAGATTGAATGCACTTATGACGTCAGGTCGGCCCGACGCCCCGCTCCCTTCAACAACCCCCCTCGGTTCACGGGCACCCGGTCCCGACACAAC
Organism: Planctomycetota bacterium; assembly: GCA_020425835.1. The sequence goes on from JAGQRC010000011.1 coordinate 6,268, forward strand.
CCAGCCCATCCGCCGTCGGGTCGCTGCCGCAGAGCGGGAAGGGCTGCGGCGGGGGCGCCGCTCCCTCGAAGGTGTAGGCGAGCGAGTAGATGACGTCGGCGATGTTCATCGTGCCGTCGTCGTTGGCGTCGAGGGCGTCCTGGCAGGTCGTGGTGCCGGACGTGAAGAGCACGGCGAGGAGGGCGACGGGGTCGGCGACGTCGATCATGCCATCGTCGTTGACGTCGCCGCGGATGTAACTGTCGTCGACGGCCCCGACCGGGGTGGCGATGAAGCCCTGCTCCGCGTCGAAGGTGGAGTTGTAGGCGTAGCCGCAGATCACGCCGTTGTTGTTGATGTCCTGGGCGGCGGTCCACCCCGTCGAACCGGGGACGTCGAGGTTCGACCAGTTGCCGACACCGTCGTAGTAGATCGCGGTCCGGTTCGATCCCGAGATGTCGACCTCCTGCCCCACGATCTCCCCCGCGTCGTTGATCCCCGCGAGGTAGGTCCAGTGCGCGCCGGGCTTGGCCAGGTCGGTGAACGTGATCCCGTCGTAGGTGAACCCGATCCACGCACCGCCGCTCCAGTAGCTCCCGACGATCACTCCCGTGTTGGCGATGTCGTTCAGGATCGTATGGGCCCCGGCCGGATGGTCGATGGTGAAGTAGTCCATTCCGTCGAACAGGAACCCGTGGTCCTGCGCGCTCGAGTCGCGGTACTTGCCGACGATGATCCCCGCATCGTTGATCCCGTTGGCGACGAAGTTCGGGGAGCCGCTCAACGCGGGTAGGGTCGTGAAGGCGCCCGACTCGTAGGTGAACCCGTAGTCGAGCCCGACTCGGTAGGCCCCGACGGCGACGCCGAGGTCGTTGATCGAGCGGACCGAGTTGTCGGTCGATCCCGGATAGTCCACGGTCGTGAAGATCCCCGCCGCGTCGCGGATGAACCCGTGATCCCCGTAGAAGTAGCTGCCGACGACGTCCCCCGCATCGTTCAGCCCGTAGGGGTGGGTCAGCGCCACTCCTGGGGCGTCGAAGAAGGTGAAGTCGTAGGTGGACTGGCCGAGAGCGGCGCTCGACGACAGGCCGATCACGAGCAGGATCGCCAGGAGCGAGTGCGACGATGACATGGGATTCTCCTTCAGCGGCACGGATGCTCGAGCGGGACTGGCCGAAGCCGACCTCTCCGCGGCTGCCCTCGGCCGTCGAGGGACGTTGGAGCGTCGACGAGTCGAAATCCCACCCGCTCCCCAGCCCAGGCGCAAGGGGCGTACCCGCGAGGGAGGCCGGGCGATCGCCGAGTCGGAGAGAAGGTACCGTGCGCGGGCTCGCTGCTACGGACAGCTGCCGTCCGTGTAGCAACGCAGCGCATCGCCGCTCGTATCCACGCCGCAGTCGGGGAACGGGGGCGCCGGCGCGGCGCCGCCCTGGAAGAGGAAGCTCAGCACCTGGATCGGGTCGCCGAGCGTGAGGGTGCCGCTGTCGTCGAAGTCGAAGGCGTCCGCGCAGTCCGGATAGCCGCTGCTCGAGAAGAGCATCGCCAGCGAGGTGATGGCGTCGCTCAGGTCGATGACACCGTCGCGGTCACAGTCTCCACGCATGAACGGCTTCTCATCGGGAACGATGAACGCGTTCGTCTGGATCTCGAAGCCGATCGTCGTGTTGCGCTGGATGATCACGGAGAGCGTCTGCGCTTCGACCGACGCGATCTCGCTCGGCGTGAGGTCGCTCTCGTACCAGAAGCGATCCCCCGCACGGAGCGCTTGGAACTGCGCGGTCAGGATGGCGTGGAACAGCTCACCGACGAGCGCCCCCGCGACGTGGTCCTCGCAGAGCCCACCGGTCCAGGGATCGATGTCCGCGACCGATGCGTAGGTCGATGCGAGCCGCGAGACGATCTCGGGATCGCTGCTGATCTCGGCGAAGCTCGTCCGCACCGGCAATCCGAAGTCGCCGCGCGCCTGGTTGTAGCTCGGAAGACCGTGGTCGCGTCCGCGCTGGATGTTCAACGACGCAAGGTCGAACCCGCCCGCGCCCGGCGGCCCGAAGAGGAAGTTGCGGACGTCATCGACGAGGTAGGGATCGATGGCCTGAGCCTCTTGCGAGGCGAGGCCGCGGAGGAGCGGCTCGATCCCGTGATCGAGCACTGCTCCCGGGTTGAAGAACGCGTTGGCCAGAGCCAGATCCCCCGCGGCGATGGTCTGACCGTGGGCGTCGAGCCGGCGCAAGGTCGATGAGAGCATCGTGTGCCCGACTCGATAGGCGGCCGTCGAGAAGATGTTGGCGATCGAGGGATCGACCGCGGGATCGTATCCACCGTACGGTCCCAGCGCGCCGGGGCCGAGGAGCAGTGGGAGGAACTCCCGCGTGGTGATCGCCTACATCTCCGCGTCGACGATCCGACGCGCGCGCAGGAAGATCCCGTCGTCGTCGAGAGCGGGCTCGGCGAAGTGGATCTGATCGCACCAGAAGTTGTGCTCGCGCACGAAGAGCGTGTGCATCGAGGTCAGGCCGACCTGCTCGTTCGCTCGGACATCGCCCGCGAGGAAGAAGCCCGGATTCGCCGGGTCGAACGGGAGCAGCTCCCCCGCGCTGGTCCGGAGCTTCCCGGTGCCGTCGAGGCGACGGAGCTCGAGGCTCCGCGTCTCGTCGGATCCGTAGACGTTCGACGCATCGATGAACGACGTGATGTGGTTGAGCTGCTGTCGCACTCCGCCCACGGTGTGCGAGGAGCGATCGAACCCGATCACCATCGTGCCGGTCCCGAGTGGATCGAAGAAAGGATCGCCGGTGGGCACCGGGATCGGGAGCGACTCGGCGGGATCCGCACCGGGCGTCAGATCGATGTCGTGATCGAGGAACTGGCCCCACTGCCAGAGGAAGTCCGAGGCGCCGGCCGAGTTCACCGTCGACCCGGGCTGCGCGTGGACCCCATTGCTCACCGCTCGCGCACTCGGTCGCGTCGCCCCGGCCGGGGCACTGACACCATCGGCGTAGTCGATCGTCGCGACGCGCCGCAACTCGATGCCGGCACTCCCCCACTCCGGAGAGCTCGGGTTGTTGCCGAAGCCATCGATCGATCGGAACTCGATCCCCTGGCCCGACGCGGTCCGGAGAACGGACGCGACCAGAAGGACGATGAGGGGGCGGGTGCCGACAGTGCGCATGATCTCTCCTGAGACTCCTGGAACGAGAACGAAGCCCGCCCGATTGTAGCGGTGGCTCGCTCCCGCGGAGTTCCGGGAGGTCTTCCCCCTCGTCGAGACGACGCCCCCGATCCGGAGACTCAGGTCCGCGAACGCGGAAGTGGCTCGTTGCGCGAGATCTGCGGTTTCACTCCGATTCGCGCTGGTCGAGTGACTCGATGAAGCTCAGCACCGCCTGGTAGTAGCGCACCTGGTTCTCGAAGCCTCGAATGCCGTGGCCCTGGCCCGGGAACTCGACATAGGTGACATCGCGCCCGAGCGCGCGGGCACGTTCGACGAACTTGCGACTCTCGGTGACCGGGACGCGCCAGTCGTTCTCGCCGTGCGTCAACAGCACCGGCGCGTTCAGGAGGTCGACGTGAGTGTAGGGCGAACGGTCGCGGAGCTTGGCCGCTTCGGTCGCGGGGTCCCCCGCCTCCTGGATCACCCAGTCCGGAATGTTGCACGACTGGTAGAAGGAGAGGATGTCCGAGAAGCCCGCGTGGCTCCAACCGAACCCGAAGTCGAAGTGCGCGTCGCGGCCGTTGGTCTCGGGCGGGAAGGTCAGACAGCGCAGCGTCGCGTAGCCGCCGTGACTGCCGCCGTAGACGCCGACCTGATCGGGCCGGTAGCCCCGCTCCTCGACCAACCAGTGGGCGCACTCGATGATGTCGACGATCTCATCGCCCCCGAGATCCCCATCGTTGAGCGCGGCGAACTCCGCGCCGAAACCGTCGCTGCCCCTCGGAGCGGGGCTCAGGACGGCGATGCCCGCGGCAGCGAGGATGTTCACTTCGGTCCGGTAGGAGTTCTCTCCGCCGTAGAACGCGGTGATCAGGACGCGCCGTTCCGCCGGATCCTCCGGTGGGTTCCGGGGCTCGAGGTAGAACGCGTGCAACTCGCGCCGCTGGCCCGAGTCGGCGAGATCGAAGGTCGGGATCGAGACGCGCTCCGGTACGACCTGGCAGATCTTCGCGGCGAGCTCGGCCGGGAGATCGGCGAGCTCGGAGAGCTCGAGCCGCCACGCGTTCTCGCCCTTCACCGCGCGGAGACGAGCGAAGCGGAACGGTGAGGTCAACGAGGCGACCGAGAGGATCGCCCGATCCCCGTGGGCGTCCCGGATCGAGACGTTCGCGGGGATGCGGACCCCGGCGAGCTCTTCTCCGGTGTCGACGGAGAGCAGCCGGAGCTCCGACTCGTGCGGTCGACCGATCACCGCGAGGAAGGTCGGCGGCTCGGTGTCGAGGAGCTCGACCGACCGCAGCTCCTCACGGAAGTCGGTGAGTTTCGTCGGCTCGGCCCCCGCGTCGTTCAAGTCGGTCCGGTAGACCTCGGCATGCCCGGTCTCGGCGGACTGCCAGAGCAGGACGCCCGGTCGCGCCCAACCATCGATCATGTCGTGCTCGAAACGCACGACGCGCGGCGGAACGAGGTACTCCAGGGAGCCGTCCGGGGCGATCCTCGCGAGACTCGTCGTGTTGCGCTGACCGTCGTGTTGGATCCGCGTGATGATGGTCTCACCGAAGAAACGCGGCTCGGCCCAGGTGAAACGGTCCTCGCTCCCCTGATCCGAGCGGTAGGTCCGCTCGTCGCCCGCGGCGAGATCTCGCACGATCAGCCGGGTCGTGAACGGCTCCTCGCTACCGGACCGAGCGAGGTATGCCAGCCGATCCCCGTCCGGTGAGAGCGACCAGCCGTACGTGTAGTCGTTGTCGGTGACCCGGTCGATCGCCCCGGTTGCGAGATCGATCGTGTAGACGTTCATGTGCTCGTCGTTCTCCTCGTCCGACGTGATGAACAATCGATGGGACGACGCATGATAGCGACACTGCCAGAAGCTCCGCTTCGACCAGTCGACGTCACAGACCTTGCGTCCCCGGGAGAGATCGATACGACCCGTGTCCGGCAGCTCGAGCTGCCGCAGCCAGCTGCCGGTCGGCGTCCTCTCGAAGTAGAACAGCTGGCCGTGCTCGAGGTCGGGCTGCAGGTTCCCGTAGGGCTGACCGATCAGGAACGGCTCCAGGTCGATCGTTCGATCGCGGAAGGTCACCGTCAGATCGGCGGTCACCGGCGTCGGCCCATCGCGGGTCACCGGCGGTCCCGAAGAGCATGCGGCGAGAAGGAGGATCCCACTCACGACGGCGATCGTGGATCGGGACATCGGCGACCCTTCGGCAAGAGAGGTGGTGGACTCGCGCCGCGTGAGACTATGCGAGGCGGGAACGGGGATCCACTCCGATCCGGACGATCGACTCAGCCCTTCCTGGCGCGGGCGTAGATGCGCCACGGCGCGGGGTGTCCCTCGACGGTGCGGGTGGGATCGTGTGGATCGAGGAACTCGGCGAGACTGTCGATCGGCGCCCACTCCGTTCGACGCTGCTCGGCGGTCGAGAGGGGCGCCGCGTAGAACGTGTCGACATCGACGAAGCGCGACCGGCGGAGCCAGTTCTGCAGACAGGACCGAGTCGGGAGGAACCAGACACCGCGCGCTCGGGCGTAACGACCCGGCGGCATCCATGCGACCGGCTCCTCGCCGACGATCCCTTGGCAGTCGACGATGATCTCCCCGCCGGGGGCCAAACTCCGATGGACCTTCTCGAGGAGCCCGAGCGGATCTCGATGATGGTAGAGGATCCCCAGGCAGAACACGGTGTCGAAGAAGCAAGGATAGTGATGGAGGTGCTCGACCCCGAGGAGCTCGTAAGCGAGCGACGGGACACGCGCGTACTTCTGCAGGAGGTCGAACGCGAGGGCGTGCTTCGCCATGGGCTCGAAGCCGACGACGAGTTCCGGCTCGTGCGCCGCCATCCGGAACATGAAGTAGCCGTTGTGGCAACCGACATCCGCGATGCGGCGACCGGCCAGCGGCGACATCACCGACTCGATCCGCGACCACTTGCGATCGGATCGCCACTCGGCGTCGATCCCGTGCCCGAAGACGCGGAACGGCCCCTTCTTCCACGGCACGAAGGCGCGAAGCGCTTCGAGCAGCCGTGTCGATGCCTCGGGGGCGATCTCACTCGTGCGACCGATCTCGACGACCGGCCGATCGAAGATGCGATGAGCGGTCTCGACCTCGGGGCTCCGGCTCACGGCGGTCCGGATCTCGGCGAGCTCGGGGGACTCGAGGCTCGGACGCCGCTGCCGACGCAGCGCGCGGATCTCCGTCGCCTCGAGGCGATCCTCGAAGCGATCCAAGTAGTCTTCGCTCATCGCGCGGCCACGACCGTGACGAAGTTGTGCCAACGCAGGATGGTCTCCGCGTGGGCGAAACCCGCTCGCTCCAGCTGCTCGAGCTGTTGCTCGAGAGTCAACGAGACGAGCACGTTCTCGAGCGCCTCCTTCTTCCGAGCGATCTCCGTGCGCGTGTAGCCGTTGCGCGCCTTGAAGTCCTCGTGGAGCCGGGTGATCGTCTCCTGGAAGTCGGGTCGCGAGGAGCGCACCTTCTCGCTCAGGATCAAGATGCCACCCGGGCACAGCGCGTTGGCGAGCTTCTCGAGCAGGATCGGTCGCTGGACGACCGGAACGAACTGGAGGGTGTAGTTCAGGATCGCGACCGAGGCGTTCTCGTAGTCGGAGCCGACGGCATCCTCGTGAACGAGCTGCACCTCGTGACGCGCCGCGACCTCCGCGAGCTTGGCGCGCGCGCGGTCGAGCATCGACTTCGAGCCGTCGACTCCGACCAGACGGACGGGGTGCGGCGAGAGACGGCCGATCAAGTCGAGCTGAGTGCCGGTCGAGCACCCGATGTCGTAGACCGCCGTGCCCTCGCGGTAGTAGCGGATCGCCCAGTGCGCGGTGACGTCGATCACGTCGCGGTAGAGCGGTACCGAGCGCGCGACCATGTCGTCGAAAACGCCGGCCACGGCGGCGTTGAACTCGAACGGGACCGGCCACGGGCCCTCGCGGTAGATCCGGTCGGGATCGGAATCGAGACGCGGAGCGGCGGACAACGGCGGCTCGTCGGGCGGATCGGTCGCCACGAACGGTCTCCTTCATTCATCGGGATTCGGCGAGCGTGTCGAGACGACCCTTTGACTCGGGCGCACCTCGCCGATACCGTTGTCGCCCATGTCCATGCCACGCATCAACCCCACGACGCCCCACTCCCTCGAACGCGGCCCGGTCGCTCCGGCCATGTCGTGCTTCGACGTCGACGCCGCCGCCGGTGTCGTCGCGGGCCGGTGCATGGACCTCGGGCCGTGCCCGCTCCCGGTCGTCATTGCGGCGGGTTCCGGTGTCCCATGAGACTCGACTTCGATTCAGTCCATGAGAGCACCCGAACCCGCTGAGAAATCAGCGGGTTTTCTTTTGCCCCGAGTCATCGCAGCCCCGAGGCCCCACGACACCGTCGTCCGAGTTCCGGCCCGAGAGGAGGGCCGTACCATGACCGAGCCAGCGATCCGCATCGACTCCCTCCGCAAGGTGTTCCGCGCGCGCGAGCGCGGCGCGGGACTCCGCGGCGCCGCTCGTTCCCTGATCCGACCGGTCCATCGCGAGGTCGTCGCCGTGGATCGGATCTCGTTCTCGATCGAGCCGGGGGAGCGCGTCGCCTTCGTCGGACCCAACGGGGCCGGCAAGTCCACCACGATCAAGATGCTCTCGGGCATCCTGCAGCCCGACTCCGGCGACGTCCGCGTCCTCGGTCTGGTGCCGTGGAAGGAGCGTCAGCGGCTGGGGTTCCGCATCGGCACGGTGTTCGGGCAGCGGTCCCAGCTCTGGTACCACCTCCCGGCTCGGGACGCGTTCGAGCTGTTGGCGCGCATCTACGAGCTCGAGCCGAACGAGTACCGCGAGCGACTGAAGTCGCTGATCGAAGCGTTCGACGTCGGCGACCTGCTCGACCGTCCGGTGCGGCAGCTGTCGTTGGGCCAACGCATGCGTTGCGAGATCGTCGCGAGCCTGCTCCACCGGCCGGAGATCCTCTTCCTCGATGAGCCGACCATCGGACTCGACGTCACGGCGAAGTCGGTGATCCGCGACTTGGTCCGCGACGCGGCCGAGCGGGACGGGAGCACCGTGCTCCTGACCTCGCACGACACCGGCGACATGGAGCGGGTCTGCGATCGCGTGATCGTGATCAACGAGGGACGGCTGATCCTCGACTGCCCGGTGCGCGATCTCCGCACGGAGTTCATCCGTCGGAAGATGGTCACGCTGCTGACCGCCGAGGAGCACGTCGATCTCCAGCTGGAGGGGACGGCAGTCGTCGAGAGGGCTCCGTATCGCACGGTCCTGGAGATCGACACGCGGCGCGCCGCGGTCGGGGAGGTCGTGCAGGCCGCGCTGGCTCGGACGACCCTGCGCGACCTGACCGTGGAGGATCCGCCCCTCGAGGAGATCGTCCAGGAGATCTACCACAACCGAGACCACTGGCGAGAGGCGGGACCCTCGTGATCGAGCGAGTCAGATCGTCATCGGTGGTCGTTCGGACCGAGCACCTGCACCCGATCCCGCTTCTCGCCGTGGACGAAGTCCTCGACGATGCGGTCGAGTTTCCGGCGCATGCCCCCCTCGAACCGCTCACCGGAGCCGTCGTACTCCATGAGGTCGCAGCGCTCCTCCCACTCCGGGAGCTCCGCGATCTTGGGGTGACGATCGCTCATCGGCTCCAGCTTGATGTTGGCCTGCCACCAACCGGGATAGACGTTGACCACGATGTCGTAGACCTGATCGGGCAGCAGATCGGCATCGACGACCGTGACCTGGTCCTTGCGACCGATGAACAGATGCTTGCCCGGAGCGCAGACGTACTGGAAGCGTTCCTTGCCCTCGAGATTCCCGATGAACTCGTACCGGTCGAAGACCTGGAAGTCGACGCCGCCGCCGTACCCCGACGGCCGGATGAAGTTGACCAGGGACTGGCCGGATAGGGGCGACGCGAGCGCCGGCCCCTCCACCTCGCGCATGTAGGGCGTGCCGCAGGCGCTCGTCGCGATCGCGACCAGGCCGAGGAGGATCATCGTCGAGAAGCGCATGGCGCCTTCCTTTCCGCGGCGGGCGCCCGACTCTACCGCGAACGGAGGACGGTGTGGAACACACGATGACGATTCGACGTCGCCATCCGTGGCGGAAGTACACCGCGATCATGGCGGCCTCCGCGCGGCAGACGATCGCCCAGCGCGGCGAGCTGGCGGGACGCGTGATCTTCTATTTCGCGATTCTCTTCGTCTTCGCGCATTTCTGGGAGACCGTGCTCGCCATGGACACCGGGCTCCGCTACACGCGCGAGCAGATGCTCTGGTACCTCACGATCACCGAGTGGGTCGTCCTGTCGCTGCCGGATGTCTACCTTCGGATCGAGGAGGATGCCCGCAGCGGGAACGTCGGATCGCGACTCTCGCGACCGGTCTCCTACTTCGGCGAGCGACTGGCCGAGGGGGCCGGGTCCCACATCGTTCGACTCGTGGTGATGGGCCTCGCCGGCGCGATCGGGACGACGCTGCTCGTCGGCTCACCCCCGACGGGCGGAGCCCTCGTCGCCCTCGCGGTCACCGGCTCACTCGCGTCGGCGCTCGGTCTGCTCTTCGTCACCGCGATCGGGGTCACGGCGATCTGGCTCCACGACATCACCCCGGTGTACTGGGTGTGGCAGAAGCTCCTGTTCATCCTCGGCGGCTTGATCCTCCCGCTCGAGATCTACCCGAGCTGGCTGTCGTCGCTCGCCTCGTGGACGCCGTTCCACCCGATGCTGTACCGCGTCGGTCAGAACGTGCTGGAGCCCGATGGGGCGCGCGCCGCGAGCACCGCGATCGTGCAGCTCACCTGGATCGGAGTGCTGACCGTCGGACTGTTCTGGATCCAGCGCCGGGCGCTGGACCACGTCACGAGGGTGGGAGGTTGACCGTGGAACGATCCCTGTCGAAGAGCGTGCGCGGATTCGTCGCGTTCGCCCGGGCGATCCTGGTGATCAACATCAAGGCGACCTTCGCCCAGCGCGGCGCGTTCTGGCTCCAAGCCTCGTTCATGCTCGTCAACAATCTGATCTTCTGCGTGACGTGGTTCATCTTCTTCTCGCGCTTCGACGAGATCAACGGTTGGCGCCTGAGCCACATGCTCCTCCTCTACGCGATCGTCGCCATGTCGTTCGGCGCATCGGTCGCGCTCTCGGGAGGTGTTCGGGATCTCGCCCGGACCATCGTGGACGGCGATCTCGACACGTTCCTGACCCAGCCGAAGAGCGTGATCGCGCAGGCGGTCTGCTCGCGGTCGTTCGCGATGGGTTGGGGCGACCTCGCCAGCGGAGTCTTCCTGCTCCTCATGTCCGGGGCTGCCTCGTGGACGACGCTGCCGTTGATCGCCGTCTGCGTGGCTTGCGGGTGGACGATCTTCGTGTCGACCGCGATCGTCACCCACAGCGCGGCCTTCTGGATCGGCTCGGTGCAGGACCTCGCCCGACACTCGACGCAGTTCACGGTGACCTTCTCGGTCTACCCGCAGAACATCTACGGAGGCTGGGTGAAGCTGCTCCTGTTCACGGCGGTCCCGGCCGGGTTCATCGGCTACCTCCCGGTGACGCTGGTCACGGAGTTCGAGTGGTCGAACCTGTTCGCGCTGTTGGGGGCGGCGTTGGCCTACGCAACCTTGGCCTCGACGGTGTTCCACTTCGGACTCCGGCGCTACGAGTCGGGGAACCGGCTGGGCGTGCGAGCCTGACACTCGGTCTCACCCCGCACCGTCCCTAGGAGCCCGTTGAAAACCCATTCCGGCCGAGAGCCCAAGCTTCCGTCGGCCAGCACTCCCGCCGAAACTCGACGTATCCACCAATACGC
>JAGQRC010001190.1 GCA_020425835.1 Planctomycetota bacterium
CCGGTCCGTCGCACCGAGTGCGCCGCGCGCTTCGTTGAGCAGTCGGCGCGCGCGCTCGAGCCGCCCGCGTCCGAACACCCCGGCCTCGGCCAGTTCGACGTAGAGCTCGGCGGCCTGCAGGGACTGCTCGGCCGAGCGCTCCGGGAGCGCGACGAGCTCCTCGTAGCTTCGGTGCATCCTCTTCGCCTCACGGACGGCGCGGCGGCAATCGCAGCAGCGCACCGCATTTGCCTCGAGCGGCAACCGGAGCTCCTCGTACCAGTGCTTCTGCTCCTCGGCGAAGAACAGGAACCGCCGCCGGCAATCGCGGCAGACCTTGTCGAGGTCGAAGTAGTGGGTCACGCCGCCGGTCGCGGGGACCTGGGCGTCGAGGTCGGCCGCGATCGCGGTATCGGGGACGGTGCGGGTTCCGTCGTCCCAGAACGAGCGCGGGAAGTCGCGCCAGTGCGCGGGCACCGCGTCATCTCCATAGAAGGGGCCGTTGTGCCAGTGCAGATGGACCGCGCCCGGTTCGTCGGTCGGGTTGCTT
>JAGQRC010001191.1 GCA_020425835.1 Planctomycetota bacterium
CTCCGGGCTGTTCGGCGATCCGTCGGCGATCCTCTGCGCGAGCGCGGCGGACACCAACGATGACGACGGCCAGGACATCAGCGATCCGATCTACCTGCTGAGCTACAGCTTCTCGATGGGATCCCCGCCGCCCGCCCCGTTCCCGGGTTGTGGCGACGGCGGCGAGGTCGTCGACTGCGCGACGAGCCCCTGTCCCTAGCAGTCCGTTGAAAGACTCATTCCGGCCGAGAGCCCGAGCTTCCTGCGCCCAGCACACCCGTCGAAACTCGAAGGTTGAGCCAATACGACTGCGTTTCGCCGGAAGTACTGGCCTTGAAATCTCGGACTCTCGCACCGGTTACCGGAAGAAGCCGAGCGTCGGAGCCTCGACTGCACTCCCGGACGCCCTTTTGCCCGCCGATAACGAGAGAGGTCGCTTCGACGATGACTCGAGGCATGCGAGTCACGTCGAGTCGACCCTCTCGAGGCAAGGGGGCGTCCCGTGGCGGAATTCGAATCGATCACGGCTCGACCGCGCACCGCGTTCGG
>JAGQRC010001192.1 GCA_020425835.1 Planctomycetota bacterium
CACCGACGACGGGCCCACCCTCGACGCCCTCTTCGCCGGCACCGGTGTCACCTACCTGTGGAACGAGGTGGTGGACACCCGCGTCGGTGACCGCCGGGTGCGGCTGGCGGGGCTCGGGCTGGGGCGGGGCGTCGAGGGGCGGGCCGCGCTGGCCGAGCTGGCCGCGGCACCCGAGGGCACGGTGCGGATCGCCCTCACCCACCGGCCCGACTGGGCCCTCGAGGCCGCGCCGGGCACCGTCGACCTCGTGGTCGCCGGCCACACCCACGGCGGCCAGGTGCAGGTGCCGGTGATCGGCCCGCTCATGACCCTCACCGACGTGCCCCGCGACGTCGCCGCCGGCGGGCTGCACGAGCTACGGGACAACCCCGTCTACGTGAGCCACGGCGTCGGCCACGAGCAGCAGGGAGCGCCCCAGATCCGGTTCCTCGCCCCGCCCGACGTGGGCGTGGTCACCCTGGGCTGAGCGTTCCCTCGGCGGCGAGGAGCGCGAGCAGGTCCGCGAACGCGGCGCGGGCCGCTCCCCC
>JAGQRC010001193.1 GCA_020425835.1 Planctomycetota bacterium
CGACGAGGTAGAGGTAGCCGCTGTCCGGGTTCGCGACGATGTTGTGCGTGGTCGAATGGCCGGAGTTGCGATCGTCACGGACATGGACGACGCTCCCCGAGTCCACGCCGCGCAGGTCGATGACCTGCACGCCGTTGCCGCCTTCGGAGACGGAGTAGGCGTACTCGCCGATGACCTTCACGTCACGCCACAGGCTGTCGTTGCCATCGATGAAGGCGACATGCACCGGGTTGGACGGATCGGTGACCTCGACGACCGAGAGGCCGGTGCTCAGGCCCATGAGGGCGTACTCGCGCCCCGAGGGCGAGACGTAGCCCCAGCAGTCATTGCCCGACGCGGGATTCGACGGGAACCAGTTCAGAGGCAGCCACGACTTCAGGTAGACGCGATCGTGAGGGAAGGAATCCTCCGCGGCGCGGAACATGTCGTCGGGCGTCGCCCCGGTGACCGGGGCCGCGATGACCGCGGGTTCGAGGTCGCGGATCTTCCGCCAGTCCTCGTCATGGGCCATGGTGGCGCCGGC
>JAGQRC010001194.1 GCA_020425835.1 Planctomycetota bacterium
CACATCAACATCTCGCCGAACAGCATCTACACGGGGGCGCTCGGCGCGGCACTGTTCGCGTGGCGGGAGCGTCATCGCAAGCCGGTGACCGAGGAGGTGATGTCATGAGCGCGGCACTGCCCGACGTGCTTCGCGTAGCCGGGGTCGACGTCGGCTCTTCCGCGGTGAAGGCCGTCGTGATGGAGGTGCCGGCGTCCGGCACGCCGACGATGACGGCCGGTCGAACCGAGCGGATCCGCCGTCGCGACCCTTCGGTCGTGGCGAACGAGCTGTTCGAGGCGTGCCTCGGCGACGCCGGCTGGCGCGCCGACGAGCTGCATTACGTGGCGACGACCGGCGAGGGGGACACGCTCGAGTTCCGGACGGGGCACTTCTACGGCATGACGACCCACGCGCGCGTGTTCACCGTGCGTCATGATGAGGACGGAGTGGCGACCCTCCGGTTCGGCGACGGGCGTTCCGGGGCCCGACTGCCCACGGGCCTGGAGAATGTCATCGCCGCCTACCGAAAGGGCGCGGGGG
>JAGQRC010001195.1 GCA_020425835.1 Planctomycetota bacterium
GGGCCTCGAACACCGCCGCGAGGTAGTCCCGCTCGAACTCCTCGAGCACCCGCGCCTTCTCGTCCCGGAAGAGCCCTCCGCCCACGGTCGGTCTCGGGCTCGGCGTGATGGCGAGCGCGGGCGGCGACAGGCTGGCGGTCGGCCCCTGACGCTGGAGGTCCGCCTCGCGGATGGTCTCGTCGCGACAGAGCGCCGAGGCGACCTCGAGCGCGTTCCGGAGCTCGCGCACGTTGCCCGGCCAGTCCCGCCGGGCCAGGGCCGCGAGGGCGTCCTTCTCGATGGTCGGCGCGGCGTTCCCCTCGAGCCGCTCGAGGATCGCCCGCGAGAGATCGGGGACGTCCGAGAGGCGCTCGCGCAGCGGGGGCACGCGCAGGCGCGCCGTCGCGAGCCGGAAGAAGAGATCCGCGCGGAACGCCCCGCTCGCGACCATCGCCGGGATGTCGCGGTGCGTCGCGGCGAGCGGACGGATGTCCGCCTTGCGCTCCTGGGTGCTGCCCACCCGCCGGTAGGTGCGGGCCTCG
>JAGQRC010001196.1 GCA_020425835.1 Planctomycetota bacterium
CACCGTCGGATCGCACGCCGCGATCTGCACGACCCCACAGGTGTCGCACACCGCCAGCTGCAGCTCACCGCGAGGGTAGCCGACCGCCGCTTCGCGACTCGGCATCAGCAGGCAGCTGTGCACCGGGATGTCGTCGATGCGGTAGAAGACGCGAGTCTGCTCCGACCCGCAGTTGAAGCAGGCGACCTTGGTGGCGATGGGCGCGTTCATCGGGAGACCAGTTCGCCGCTCACGATCTGCGGGGTCGGCACCGGGACGATGAACTGTCCGCCGCGGCGGGCGTACTCCGCCTGCTGCGTCATGATCTCGTCCTTGAAGTTCCAGGGCAGGATCAGCAGGTAGTCAGGCATCCGCTCGAGGATCACCTTCGGGTCGAAGATCTCGACCGCGACACCGGGCATGAACTTGCCCTGCTTGTGCACGTTGCGGTCGACGCAGAAGTCGATCACCTGCTCGTCGAGGCCGGCGTAATTGAGCATGATCGCGCCCTTTGCCGCGGCGCCGTAGGCTGCGATCGACT
>JAGQRC010001197.1 GCA_020425835.1 Planctomycetota bacterium
GTGCATTGTCGCCGACGTACATCGCCTCTTCGGGGCGCACGCCGACGGACTCACAGGCCCTTTGGTACAGCTTGACGTTCGGCTTCGAGATCCCGATCTGGTCGGAGATGAAGATCGCCTTGGGGTCCAGATACTGGTAGATGCGAAGGCGCAGGATCTTCTCGGCCTGCTTGATCGTCAGTCCGGCGGTGATGATGCCGAGGAGCACCTTGGACTTCGAGAGCTGCCGCAGGACGCGCAGGACGTCGGGAAAGACGCGAAGCTGCTTGAACTTGGTCTGATGGTAGTGGATCACGCCGGCGGCGATGAGGATCGCCGGGTTGACTCCAGCGTAGAGGGCGGGGTCGATTCGCCGGAGCAGCTTGTCGTAGTGGAACTCGTAGTTCGAGCTGAACTCGCGCACGACCTCGTCGAGTTCCTGCAGGAGGTCGTTCTCCTCCATGCGCAGCCCGGCCTTGATCATCGCGCGGACCGCGCTCCTACGAGCACGCTCGGCGAACTGGCGGGTCGAGAAGAGGG
>JAGQRC010001198.1 GCA_020425835.1 Planctomycetota bacterium
TGGGCGAGCTCGATAAAAGTGATCGTTTCGTACTGTTCGGGGGTGACAAAAGGGGTCTCGCCTGTGAGCAACTCGTAGAGGATGAGCCCCATCATGTAGATATCAGTGCGATGATCGACGGCCTTCCACAAAAACTGCTCGGGAGACATGTAAAGCGGAGTGCCAATCCCTTTCTCCGCTGATTCTGTGATCTTTTGGCTCTTGGTCTTCGCGATGCCAAAATCCATGACCTTGACAAACATCGGGTCGTTGCCGCGTTGTATAATGAAGATGTTGTCCGGCTTGAGATCCCGGTGGATGACATTGGCTTCGTGGGCTGTGCTGAGGGCTTCGCACAACTGCAACATAATGTGGAAGGTGTCTTCGATGGACGGCAATCCTTCTGGGCTGATGATCAGGTCGTCGAGGGGGTAGCCTTCGAGATACTCCATGACATAGTAATGCCCAAGCCCTGGAACTTTGCCAAAGTCATCGTAGACGCGAACGATGTGTTCGTTGCGTTGAGAGATCGCCGCCGT
>JAGQRC010001199.1 GCA_020425835.1 Planctomycetota bacterium
GATGAGGTCCTGGTCGGTGTAGGCGTAGTCGACCTCGGGGGTGATGACGGCGTCGAGCTCGGCCAGGGCCTCGGGGTGGAGCAGGTCGTCGTGGTCGAGCAGGGCCACCATCTCGCCCCGGCAGGCGTCGAGGCCGTCCTGGCTGGCGGCCACGATGCCGCCGTTGGTGGGCCGCTCGACGACCCGGATGCGCGGGTCTCGGGCGGCGGCGGCCCGCAGCCGGCGATGTCGGCGCAGTCGGGGTCATCGCAGTCGACGAGGCCGTCGCGGTCGTTGTCGATGCTGTCGAAGCAGTTCTCCGGCTCGGGGTCGCGGCACGGTACGGCACGGGCGCAATCCGGGTCGTCGCAGTCGATGAGGCCGTCGCGCTCGTTGTCGGCGCCGTCGTCGCAGATCTCCGGGCCGTACGGCACGCAGAAGCGTGCGTCATCGAAGCAGTCGAAGTCGGCGCAGTCGACGAAGGTGTCCAGGTCGTTGTCGATGCCGTCGCCGCACAGCTCGTCTTCGGGCACGGGCAC
>JAGQRC010000118.1 GCA_020425835.1 Planctomycetota bacterium
CCCGTCGCTCGAGACCGGTGAGGATGCGATCCCAGACGGCGACGATCTCCTCCGCGCCCGGAACGACTCCCGTCGCCCGACCACTCTGGACGAAGGCGGCGGCGCGCTCCCAGAACCGACGCTGCAGACCGACGGCGGTGACGCGATCCCCATCACAAGTCGGAGCGGTGGCACTCAGGGTGGGATCGGCACTGTAGACACGGATCGCGGCTACCGGGTCCTCGAGCACCATTCCTCGGCGATCGATCTCCCCCGCTTCGATCAGGGCGAGGATCAGCTGGGTCGCCCCGACCCTCAGATAGGCGGCGGTGTGGCAGAGCACGTTGTCGAAGAAAATGACGTGGAGACGCGCGAGATGGTCGTGCGCGTGACTCTCGTCCCGCGTATTGACGATGGGCCGGAAGTAGGTCGTCTGCTCCGCGCTCACGCACTCGAAGAAGTCGGCTCGCTGCGACAGCTGGAACGGGACGAACGCGCGGCCGTTCTCACCGCCGACCTTCCCCGCTCCGGTGAACACGATACTGCTGGTGAAGAAACTCGCGAGGAAGCCGAGCTCCTGCAGGCGGCGGTGGAACAATCGGTTCCACGCCGGCCTCGACATCAAGAACGAGAGATGGCTCCCGTAGGAATGCCCGAGGCCGTCCGAGTTGTTCGCGATGACCACCAGACGTTCACCCGCGAAGAGCTGTCGCTCCGCATCACGCCGCGCGTCGTTGGCGATCCTCAGCATCGCGTGCCAGCTCGCCACGTGGTCATCCGCGCCGAGGCACTCGGGAATGCAGAGCTCCAGATGGTGCAGATCGATGTAGGCGCAACCGCCATTGGCCGGGAGGAACTTCCTCCCCCAGTCCTGCGAGTGGTGACGACCGTGCGATCTTCCCGAGATGCCATCGATCTCCCGCAACAGGAGCCGGGACGCGGCGTCGCAGGTCCCACCCCAGCCACGGCTCTCGCGACCGCGAATGAAGTTCGCCAACTCGATGTCGGCGCCGCAGACCTTGGGAACGAGAGGCGCCGCTCCGAACTCCGCGCGCACGCTCATGCGATCCCCCGGTACCGGATCGGCTCGCGCAGGAAGCTCGCGGGTCGATCGACCCGAACGACGGGGACATCCGGAGGCAACCCGTCGACGTAGGTCGCGCAGTTCGATGGCGTCAGCACCGACGCGGCGCTCTCGAGCTCCTCGGCTGCGGCGATGACCAGATCCTCGATGCGGAGCCCCGCGCTCGCACCTTCGATCTCGCGGATCGACGCCCGCTCCGCGGCGCGCGCCACGAGATTGCGGAGCATCGCCCCGCTGATCAGATCGCTGCTCGAGACGCGCCGACTCGTGCCATCCCGCAGGTTGATCGTCGCCAACTCGCGATCGGCGCTCGATCCGAACAGCCGCGACACGAGACGCTCCCCGAACTCCTCGCGGACGCTCTCCCCGCTCTCGTCGCGTTCCGACACACACGGGAGCGGAGCGAGGACCTTGGCCAGGATCCGCTCCGCACCGCGACGATCCGGAGGAGGGATGTCGATGACCAGGTCCCCGAGACGACCGGGGCGGACCAACGCCGGATCGAGGTCCTCCCGTCGGTTGGTCGCCGCGACGACGATGATGTTCTCGTTGCCACTCATGCCGTCGAGCTCGGCGGCGAGCGCGAGCAGCACGCGGTCGGTCACCCCGTTCACCGAGCTCCCGCGGGCCCGGCCGACGCCGTCGATCTCATCCATGAAGATGACGATGGGCGTGGAGGGATCGCGACGAGACTCGTCCCGGGCCCGCTCGAAGAGTCGTCGGTAGGCGCGCTCCGACTCCGAGTACCAGCTGCTGTGGAGCGCGGACGGTTTGACGTCGACGAAACGCACACGGCTCGATCCGGTGATCTCGCGGAGTTCGTTGGCGATCGCCTTCGCGATCATCGTCTTGCCGTTCCCCGGCTTCCCGACCAGGAGGATCGAGCCCCCACGCGGCAGCGCATAGCGCTCGGCAAGATCGGGGCGACGCACCCGGAGGGTCAGCCGGTGACGGATCCGCGCGATCGGCGCCTCGAGCCCTCCGATGTCGTCGAAGGTCACGTCGGGGATCGACTCGATGAAGTCCGTGCTCTCGGATGGGACCGCCTCGATCTTCTCGGTGACCACACCGGCGGGCCTCACCCAGAGGAGCGAGTCCCCACGCGACAGCGGGAGCGACGCGACGTCGGGACCGAGCCGCGCGACCGTCTCCTCCCCTTGCGCCTTGACGACCGCGCGATCCCGGCCAGCTCCGGCGAACGCCTCGAACGTGACGAGCTGGCCGATCGGGCGATCCGGATCGAGATCGACGATCCGACTCAGGTCCGAGTTCAGGTAGACGGTCCGACCCAGGACGAGGCTTCCGGCATCGACGTCGTCATCGACATCCACCAGGCGCATCGTGTTGCCGTGGATCACTCGAGCACGCACCTCGGAGCCCGTGGCCCCTCCGCCGTCCCGAGACTGAATCCCGAGGAACACCGCTCCGATCGCCGGCTCCCGGAACGCATCGATCTTGGCGCGGAGCTCGGCGAGCGCCGCTTCCGCCAGCTCGGTTCCTCGTTGCTGCCGACGGCATCGGCGGTACAGCATCTCGTACAACGTCCCGACCGCCGTCGGCGACGACTCGGCGATCGACGAGATCAAGCCGGACCGAGTCGCCGGGTCGAGTTCGGGATCGCGCAGTCGCGACAACAGCTCCGGATCGATCGGCTCCGTCATGCATCTTCTCCTTCGTTCGGCGGGAGGACCGGCGACGAGGTCGTCGCGGGGAGTACCGGCTCGGCTTCCAAGACCATGAAGGGGCGTCGAACGATCTCGCCATCGCGCCAGCCGAACATCGCGTGGGAGTCCGTCCAATCGCCGGCGGTGGTCACGCGGTCACCGCAGACCAGCGCGAACCCGAACGCCTTCGGGGTGACCGCTCGGTGGACGTCCTCGTCCGCCGCCGAGAAGAAGTCCTGAGCGAGGGGACACTCGGGCCAGCGCTCGCGGGGGCAGTCGCGGCACCAGACCCGAGCGGGATGCGTGTGGTGCCAACCGAGCACGATCTCGCCGCGACCGCGGAGCGTCATCGCCGCGCGAGCTGCCGTCCACGTCGCCTCGGTGAACGAGAGTCGCATCGGCTCAGCGACCGCGTGTCGCGCCGGAATCTGCGCCGCGACCACCGCGAAGATGGTCCCCTCGCGAGGATCGCGGGCGAGGTGCCCGATCAGTAGCCCGCCCGTCTCGACCGAGCCCGCTCGTCGCTTGAGATCGACGATCTCGTCGAGCACGCGTCGGGGAACGAAGACGGGGAACCGGTCGTCGTTGCGCCGCGGTGCCTCCTGGCGCTCGAGTGCGAGCGAGTCGAGACCGAGGGCGATCACCGGGATCGGCTCGGCGATCTCCTCGAACTGGAACTCCTCCTCGAACGGCGCACGGTCTTCCGGGAGCGCCGCCGTCGGAGACTCGAACGCGAGGACACGGACCTCCCCGACCTCGGACCGCTCCCCCGAGTGGACGTCGACCGGGATCCCCCGCGTGCTCTCGGGTCGAACGATGATCGATCGAACCGAACAGACGACGATCGGCGCCTCCCGATCGCTGGCGTGCACCGCCAGCGCCTCGACGCGGGGTCGACCGTCGACGCGATGCCACTGCGGCACGACTCGGAGTTCGGGCGGAGGATTGGTGGTCAACACGCGCCGTCCACGACGCACCTCCTCGAACTGCGCCGCCTCGAGAGCGACGTCGAGCTTCGACTCGTCGATCGGCACTCGTCCCGTGGCGTGCTCGAGGTAATAGCTGAATCGTGGTCTGGACACGCCGACTACCCCGCGTCGATCCGCGGCTGGATCACCAGGGCATCGTCGGTCCGGGCCACTTCGCCGATCCGCCGTCCCGACTCCAGGTGCGTGCCCTGGCGCTCGAGCAGCGCGTGGTAGCTGACCGGCCGTCCCGAGCTGTCGTTGCGCGGGAGCCGCATGCGGGTGACGAGTCGCGAGACGACTTCGCCGACGAGAGTGTCGGGGCGAACGCCGTCGATCCGAACCAGCTTCTGACGCGAGAGATCGCTCGCCGTGAGACTCAGTGACATGAATCCACCTTTCGGGGAGAGGACGGAGAAGCCGAAGAAGTGCTCGAGCCGAGCTCCACGAGCTCGGTGATGTCCCGTGGCACGGGCTCGGGGCCCGCATTCCGCAGGTAGTGTCGGGCGAGAGTCGGGTCGGCCAGTGCGCCGATCGCAGGTCCGACGGCGGTGACGATCGCGGCGGTCGCACCGAGCGCCTGCTCGAGGCCCGCTCGATCCGTCGGCCAAGCGACCACCGCCTCGACGGTCCACTCGATCGTCACGACGGCGGGAGTCGTCGCGTCATCGCTCGCCCGAGCCGTGCGCGTGCGTCGGACCAAGCGCGCGCCGACGATGGATCGGTGCACCCGCTCTCCGAGGAGATCCCAGGCGCGACGGGATTCGGGACCGACGTCGTTTCCGGTGAAGACCGGCACCGACACGACGAATCGTGCCGGTGCCGGCGGAGGAGTGAGAGCGTCGAGGCCAGGGGAAGCCGTGCGCTCCGCACAGGGGTCGAAGTGGAAGAAGATCCCGCGCGCTCGATCCCCGGGACCGAGGACGATCCGTTCATCGGCCGCTTCGCAGACCGACCAACCCTGCGAGGTCGCGATCCGCTCCACGAGTCCGATCAGGTCCGGAGGCAGTGAGGGTCGTGACGTCATGACGGATCGACTCCGATCTCACGTACGGCGAACGAGGCCAGGTCGCGCAACGGACGGTCGTCGACGGGGAAGCGCGCCCGCTGTGCTCGGGCCCAGCCACAGACCTCGGGATTCAGGCAGTCGTTCTCGTTGGTGTTCACGTTGCGGAAGGTGATCACCTCCCACAGACGGTAGATCAGCTCCTCGAGTCCGGTGCTCGGGGCTACCGGTCCGATGCAGGCCTTGCCGAAGAGACCGTTGATGTTGGGGTGCACGACGAAGATCGGTCCCACCCAGGTGATCAGGCGGAACGGATCGACACGTCGGAGGTGATCGTCGCGAAAATCGATGCGCGCCACGAAGCCGTCGTACGCCTCCCCGGACCAGGGATCCCGCCACGCCCCCGGCGTCGCGACCATCACTCGACGATGCTCCGGGTCGGCGATGACGCCGAGACAGCGATACAGCAGATCGAACGAGCGATCGGAGCGAGGGCGAACCTCGACCAGAGTCGTCTCTCGATTCCATTCCGCGGCGCGCTCGCGCTGCCGCTCGAGGAAGCCCTCGAACGCGACGTCCCTCATCGCTCCCTCCTCGGCCCGGCTGGCTCCCCGGGGGGGACGGCGACGCGGCGAGCACGAAGCTCCACGCGCCGTCCGTCGACGGAAACGATGTCGCCCGGTCTCAGTCCGAGATCGACGAACCGCGTCGTCGAGCGTACGTCGTCGGGACCGAGTCGGTCGACGGCCGACCGCCGACACGGCTCGACCGACCCCGCACCGCAACCGGGACAACGCGTTGGTGGGTTGCTCTCCACCCGTGGCACGCGGATCACCGATCCACAACGCGAGCAGAGCCAGCGACGCGCGAACGAACGGCCCGGTCGCTCGATGCACGCCGAGCCGATCGTGTCCTCCAGGGACACCCGGTCCCCGTCGATCACCCACCGACGGTGGTCGAAACGACACGCATCGTCACGGAGCCTCCGCGAGCGGGCGCGTCCGTATCGCTCCACCTCGGTGACCCACTCCTCGCCCGGCGCGAGCGCGGTCGCCGCGTGGAGAAGCAGCTTGCGCGCCTCGATCGCGGCCGACGCGGCGGCGAACGTCCCGAGCTCCGCAGACGCCCCGGTCGGCGCCGCGCTTCCCTCGACGCTCTTCCCGCTACAGGCGTGAGTCGCTTCGAGCGTCGCGTACTCGTCGTCGGTCATCCCGCAACCCGAGCAGGCTTCGCTCTCGTCGGGCACGAAGAGGGTCGCTCGCGCGCAGGCGAAATCGCCGTGGACCCCGACATCGAGCCAGCGCAAACCGAGACGGATCACGATCTCGTTCAGATCGAGACGCGCCCTACGGGAGTCGAGCGCCGAGATCACCAGGTCGGATCGGAAGCGACCCCACGGCAAATCGGCGAGCCAGGCGACATCGTGCTCGACTCGAAGCTCCGGATCGATGCTCCGAGCGCGTGCGGCGACGACCTCCGCTTTCGGCAGACCGACATCCCCGGGGTCGATCGACTGCGTCCGCAGATTCGTCCGGTCGTATCGATCACCATCGATCAGCCAGAGCTCGCCGAGGCCGAAGCGGGCGAGGAGCGAAGCGAGGGGTGAGCCGACGTTTCCGAGACCCACGAGAACGACCCGCGAAGATCTCAGAGATCTCGACTCGGCGATCGACGAGCTCGATCCTGTGGACTGGGCGATCACGACGACCTCCGATCCGAGCCGCGGTCCGCTCCGACCCTCGGCGGGATCGCGGGCCACCACTGCAACTCGTCGGAGAGCCGGGTCGGTGCGTCACAACGATGGCATCGCTCCGCGTAGGTGAAGCAGGGCAGCCGATCGGTCATGTGGAACCAGGTTCGACATCCCACACACCGCGCCGCGGGGGAGTCGACATCGATCGTCTGGTCACAACGTGCGCAACGCCCGCCCACGATCGCGCACGGCTCGACCCGCACGATCTCTTCACTGGAGAAGCAGAGACGCCGACGGCTCCCATCCGACATCGTCACCGTGATCTCGTCGCCGTGGTCGATCGCGATGATCCCCCACGGTTCGTCCGCGCCGTTGAGGACCACCGTCGTGCTGTGGGCGAGGAAGAACCAACGCCCGTGTTGCACCTCGAACCGGCCGAACGACAACTCGACACCCGATCCGGGAATCTCGATCGGTGTCCAGCGACGTTGCGCGTCCCCGGTGTCGATCGGGGGAGCGGTCTTCGCGATCGTCTCGATGAACAGATGCGGCACGGAGACTCCTTCGATCCGTTCCACTCGGGCGGATGCGATCATGGACGCTGGGAAGGCCGACTCGCCGATCGCTCTCGTAGATCTCGAGCGAGCGCGCTCGCGATCAGACGTGCCCGGCGAGAACGCACGCGGCGTCGTCGTCATCGTCCGTACGGGGCGTCGCACCGGTCGCGTCGTCCTGCCCGCCCTCGGCTCGAAAGCCCGGAGACTCGAGGGAGCGGGAGCGCAACACGAAGCGGTACGACGCGTCCCCGGTCGCGATGAGGTCTCGGGACAACCCGCGGTCCTCCAGGGACTTGCGCAGGTTCCAGATCACGTTTCGCGTGTTCCGGATTCCGTTCATCCCGCGCTGGAATCCGAGCACGCGGCGGAGCGACTCGACGTCCTTCCACGGATCGACACCGGGGCGATCGACACCCTCGATCAGTGCCTCGAGCAACTTCGCCTGCTTGCCCGTCAGATTGAACGGGGGCACGCTTCCGAGCTGCACTTCCGCCTCCTCCTCGTTCTGCCACTTCAAGGAGACGCGGTCGACCGACGATCGCTGGAACTCTCGAACGACGATGACGGCGACTTCCTCGCGCAGCATCGGATCGGAGATCTCGAGAACGTTGGTGGCCACTCGGATCGCGTCGTCGACGAGGTCGCGCACCTGATCGACGTGGTCCGCGAGACCGTTCAACTCGCGTTGCAGATGACACAGTCGTTCGAGAGCCCGCTGGATCTTCTCGCTGTCCATGGGACAGACCTCCTCCCTGGCGGACGATCCGTCGGCGTCGGATCGCCTGACCTCCCGAGGGGATCGGGAGCACCTGATTACGCTGGGAACGGAGCCGCCCGTGACTCCGATCGAGTCCGAGAATAGCGTCGAAATCACCGGGTTGAATCGCGTGGATGCCGCACGATTGTCCGGAACTTTCGGCGCAATTCGTCCGCGTGATCCCGCGCGAGCGGCGGACTCGATTGACTCGATCCCGCACGACGACGACACTTCGACCCCCATGCAGGTCGTCGACTTCCTCAATCGCGTCCCTCTCGCCGGACTGATGCTCGTGATCGCGCTCGGTCACGCGCTCGGTCGAGTCTCGGTTCGGCGCATCGCGCTGGGACCGGCGGGAGGCACGCTGTTCGTCGCGCTGCTCGCCGGTCACTTCGGACTGCGCCCCGGTGCGGAACGGACCGGGACCACCGTCACCGTGGGCGTGCTCGGCTTCGCGCTCTTCATCTACTCGGTGGGATTCGATGCCGCGCCGCACTTCGCCTCGAG
>JAGQRC010001200.1 GCA_020425835.1 Planctomycetota bacterium
TCGCCGGACGCCGCCGGCCTCGACGCGTTCGTCCACGCGGTCGCGCGGGACGGGTCGGCTCCAGCCTTGCGGCAAGACGTGCGCGCGCTGCTTGCCTACGCCGAGAAGGTGACTCTCCGTCCGGCCGATTGCCTCGCTGCGGACGTGCAGGAATTGCGCGAGGCGGGCTGGCTCGACACGCAGATCCACGATGCGGTTCAGGTCGCGGCCTACTTCAATTACATCAACCGCGTCGCCGATGCCCTCGGCGTGGCTGCAGAGCCGGGGCTGGCCGAGTGGGGCGACGCGCCAGAATGACGCATCGGCTTGGGTTCAATACGACGCGCGCTACTGCCGATTCTCCATGATGCAGGACCGTCGGCGTGAGAGGCGTCTCCCGGATGCCCCCGAAGTGCTCTCGCCGCCTCGTCCGTCGGATTGGAGCCCGCAGGGATGATCGACCACGATACCGAAGTCCGCCCGATCGCCCGCGAGCGATGGCTGGGGATCATGCGTTGCCTCGCGGGCAACACGCAGGC
>JAGQRC010001201.1 GCA_020425835.1 Planctomycetota bacterium
TCGCTCACGCCCGCCGTGCGCCTCGCCGCCCACCACGCGGGTCGGAAGCTCCTCGAAGCCATCGCGGACGAGAAGGGCATCGACCTGGCGGATCTCTCCTTCGGCCGAGGCGAGGTGCTGCGCAAGGGTAAGCCCATGAAGCCCGCGCTCCCGTTCCGGGACGCGTGCGCGCTGCTCGACGAGGACGTGGTCGAGGGCCGGGCGAGCCGCCCCGTGGTCGACCGCCAGAACCCCAACTACGAGGGCTACTCGAACACGAACGCCGGCGTGCAGATGGCCGAGGTCGAGGTCGACACCGAGACCGGTCAGGTGCGGGTGACCAAGATGGTCGCGGTGCAGGATTGCGGCAAGGTCATCAACGCGATGGCGGCGGAGAGCCAGGTCCGCGGCGGCGTGATCCAGGGAGTGAGCTACGCGCTGTTCGAGCGGCGGGTGATGGACCGGCAGGAGGGGCGGATGATCAACGCCGACCTCGAGTCCTACAAGATCGCCGGTCCCGTCGACTGTCCGGAGATC
>JAGQRC010001202.1 GCA_020425835.1 Planctomycetota bacterium
CCGCGACCCCCGGCTGTACGTGGGTCCGTGCGAGGTGATGCGCGTCGAGGTCGGTCGAGGCGAGCGGATCGCACGACTCCCCCGCTCGCCGCGGCACCCGCGCGTGCTGCTGCACACCGGGACCTTCCCCGATCCGGACGACTTCTCGATGGACTTCGCGGCGCTCTCGGTGCCGCTGGTCGAGGAGCTGGCGGCCGCCGGTGTTCGCCTGGTCGGCATCGACACCCCGAGCGTCGACCTCTGCCACGACAAGGAGCTGCTCGCGCACCACGCGATTGCGGCACACGATCTGGCGATTCTCGAGGGTCTGGTGCTCGCCGAAGTCCCCGAAGGCGAGTACACGCTCCTCGCGCAGCCCCTGCCCCTGGACGCGGATGCCTCTCCGGTGCGGGCGTTGCTCCTCACCCAGCTGATCGAGGAGTTGCTATGACCCCGCCATCCTCGGTGGATCCGGGCAGGCCCGGCTCGGCGATCTACCCGGACGACCCCATCGGAGGGAACACCTCCATCCCCAC
>JAGQRC010001203.1 GCA_020425835.1 Planctomycetota bacterium
GCTACACCACGCCCGCCGAGAACAACCCGCTCAACATCGGTCGTGTCCCGTCGGTCCTCGAGTTCCCGGAGTACGCCCAGTACGACCGGTCGGGTGGCGACTACTTCCGTGACAACTTCAACATCACGGCCGCTGCCCTGAACAACCAGGTGCACAACGGCGCCGTCGCTCCCTACGAGGCGAACCAGGTCGTCACCGGCTCGGATCTCCAGCACCTCGTGAACGCGGCCGTCATCGGCAACTGCGCCGACTGCCACGCCTACAGCGCTGGCGCGAACAACCGGTACGCCGACTTCCGCTCCTCGGGCTGCACCAGCTGCCACATGGAGTACAGCCTGGACGGCCGTAGCCGCTCCAGCGACGTCAACGTGCCGAAGTACGAGCCGGCCAACCCCGACGCCATCGCGGCGCCGGAGCGCTCGCACGTCGACTCGCACCAGATCCGCAACGTCGCCAAGTTCCTGCCCGGTGGTGGGTTCGTGCGCGGTGTCTCGGACTACGCCTGCGTCGGC
>JAGQRC010001204.1 GCA_020425835.1 Planctomycetota bacterium
TGCGTCCGCGTGCTACAGGTCGAGCACGAAGCCGACGAGGGCGCGCTTCTCGAGGCCATCGAGCGCATTGTAGGCGGCGCGGACCCCCGCTGCCTCCCCGTCGTGCATCTTGATGGCCTGCTGGATCGTCTCGGCGCTTCCGTCGTGCATGTACGGCGCGCTCTCCGACGCACCCCAGAGGGGCGTCGTGCGGAAGAAGCCGGCCGGCGCTCCCGTCTCGGCCATGCCGCGGTAGGTCCCGGGCATCACGTCGTGCAGCAGCAGGTCGGAGTAGAGGTTCACGGGCCCGTTCGCACCCATCAGGCTCGGCACGTGGCACTTCGCACAGCCGACCTCCTCGAACAGCACCTCGCCGCGGAGGACGCCGAGGTCCGTCGGGTTCTTGCGCTGCGGCGCTCCCAGCTCGGCCAGGTAGAACTCCATGTCGTCGATCTGGCTCGCGCTCAGCTCGGGATCGGCGACCCCGTCGCCGTCGGAGACGAGCGTGAAGCCGCGGCCCTCGTCCGGCGTG
>JAGQRC010001205.1 GCA_020425835.1 Planctomycetota bacterium
CCAAAACCCTCGCCGCCTTCGACCACCCCCACATCGTCCCCATCCATGACTACGGCCAAGAGCACGACGTCTATTACATCGTCATGGGCCTCGTCTCCGGGCCAGACGGAAAAGCCGTCAGCCTCAACGACTTGATCCGATCCCACGGCGGTCAACTGCCCCTGCCCACCGCCCTGCGCATCATGGAGCAGGCCTGCTCCGCGCTCGAATACGCCCACCAGAAAAACGTCGTCCACCGCGACATCAAGCCCGGAAACCTGCTGATCGACAGCCAGGGCAACCTCCGGCTCGTCGACTTCGGCATCGCCAGCAGCATCGACCGCCCCGGCGACCACACCCTCACCGGCTCCGGCGCCATGCTCGGCTCGCTGCGATACATCTCACCCGAACAACGCGACGACCCCGCCAGCGTCGACGGACGATCCGACCTGTTCTCCCTGGGCAAGGTCTTCTACAAAATGCTCACCGGTCGCGTGCCCGAAGGAAACCACATGAAGGCCTGCCTCAT
>JAGQRC010001206.1 GCA_020425835.1 Planctomycetota bacterium
CCTGGAACACGGCGCTCGCCATTGTCTGCGGTGATACCGTCGTGTGGAAACCATCCGAGAAAACGCCGGTCACGGCGCTCGCATGCTTGCAACTGTTCAATGCGGTCGCGGCCGAATTCAGTGACGCGCCGGCGCACCTCTGCCAGGTTGTTACCGGCGATGCGCAGACTGGCATGGCGCTTGTGGACGACCCGCGCATTCCGCTGGTCAGCGCGACCGGCAGCACGGCCATGGGTCGCGCCGTCGCGCCACGGGTCGCCGGCCGCTTCGGCAGGACCATCCTTGAACTCGGTGGCAACAACGCGATTATTGTTGCACCCAGCGCAGACCCCTCTCTCGCCCTGCCCGCTATCGTTTTCGGCGCTGTCGGTACGGCCGGGCAGCGATGCACGAGCACGCGCAGGCTCTTCGTCCACAACAGTCTCTATGACGAACTCGTACCCGCGATCCGTACTGCCTACGAGCGCGTGCGAATCGGCGATCCCCTGGCAAAGGGCACGCTTGTGGG